>DASQJC010000104.1:0-4569 GCA_035631255.1 Candidatus Eremiobacteraceae bacterium
ATTCGATTCTCGAACGCGCTCCGATCGACGACGGCCTTCCGACCCTCGCCGCTGAGTCGATCTGCGTCTGCGGCCCACGAAGGACGCCGTCGCGGACGACGGCTCCATCGCGCGGTCGAAGCCGTACGCGCCCGTCCAATGCGTCAAAGTGGCAGCGCCGGTATTCGCCGGGCGTGCCGATGTCGCACCAGTACGAAGTCGTCCGCATTCCATAGAACCGCGCGCCCGCTGCCAACATCTCGGGGAACACCTGCTTGCCGAAATCGTAAAACGTCTGGGCCGGAATGCGATCGAGCACCGACGGTTCGAAGATGTAGATGCCGGTGTTCACGAACTTGCTCCGCTCGGTGCCGGGCGCCGGCTTCTCCTGAAACCCGGTGATCAATCCCGTGTCGTCGGTGACGACGACACCGTACTGGCTCACCTCGGCCGCTTCTTGGAGGACGATCGTCGCTTCCGCACCGCGCTCGCGATGGAAGCGCACCGCCTCGCTCAAGTCGACGTCGGTGACATCGTCGCATCCGATGACGAGGAACGTCTCGCGGAAGCGCGACGCGACTTGCTTCACCGCGCCGGCGCTTCCCATGAGCTCCTGTTCGCGCAGATACGACATCGAAACGTCCCAGCGCGAGCCGTCGCCGATGTACGACTCGATCTGTTCGGCCAAGTAGTGGACGTTGATGACGATGTCGTCGACGCCGTGGCTCGCGAGATAGTCGATGATATGATCGACGACCGGCCGGTCCAAGACGGGCACGAGCGGCTTCGGCAAGTCGAGCGTCAGCGGGTAAAGCCGGGTCGACTTGCCGCCGGCGAGTATCATCCCTCGCATGGCACGCAGTGTTATACCGAGCGCTTGCCGCGGCCTCCGAATCGAGCCTGAACGTGGTCGCGGTCGCAAGGGACGGCCATCGGGCGGGCAAAAGTGCGCAGGCGATGCAGCGTTTCACGATCGAGATCCGCCCCGCCATTCCTGCGCGGTTAGAACGGCTGGCGGAATTGTCATGCGACCTTCGCTATAGCTGGGATCGCAACACGCGCACGCTTTTCTCGCGGCTCGATCGCGGTCTTTGGGATGCGTGCGGCCACAACCCGAAGGTCTTCCTGCGACGCGTCGACGAGCGTCGGCTCGCGCACGCCGCCGAAGATCCGGTCTACCTTGACGCCTACGACCGGACGCTGTCGCGGTATGACACCTATCTGAACCAGAGCCGTCGTGCCGGCAGCGAACTCGCTGAAGGTACGCTCGTCGCGTACTTCAGCGCCGAATTCGGTTTCCACGAGAGCATCCAGATCTATTCGGGCGGTCTCGGCATCCTCGCGGGCGACCACTGCAAAGCGGCGAGCGATCTCGGACTTGATTTCGTCGGCGTCGGTCTTCTCTACCGGCAAGGGTACTTCGAGCAGACGATCGATGCCGAAGGCAACCAGATCGCGACGTACAAGCAGACGGACTTCCGCGATCTGCCGTTCTCGCCAGCCCTCTCGCCCGGCGGCGGCGAGCTGCGCGTCCGTATCGAGATCGACGGTCACGACGTCGCGCTGCGCGTCTGGGAAGCGAAAGCCGGGCGTATCACCCTCTATTTCCTCGACAGCGATCTGCCCGAGAACGAACCCGACGATCGCGCGATCACGTATCAACTCTACGGCGGCGATCAGACGAATCGCATCAAACAGGAAATCGTGCTCGGCGTCGGCGGCGTACGTGCGCTTCGGGCGGTCGGCGTGACGCCGACCGTGTGGCACGTCAACGAAGGCCACGCGGCATTTTCGATCGTCGAGCGGTGCCGCGAGATGACGCAGGCGGGTGTCGAATTCCCTGCAGCGCTCGAAGCCTGTGCGGGTGCGACGGTTTTCACGACGCATACGGCGGTCCGCGCGGGCCATGACGTCTTCGCACGCGACACGATCGAGCGCTTCTTCGCGAAGACGTACGAGCAGATGGGGCTCACGCTCGACGCGTTCATGGCGCTCGGCAACAAGCCCGACAATGGTGAAGGCTTTAACCTGACCGCGCTCGCCGTGCGCGGGTCGCGCCTACACAATGCGGTGAGCCGCATCCATCAAGGCGTGTCGTCTCAGCTTTTGGCGTCGATGTGGCCGCAGATACCGCCCGAAGAAAATCCGGTCTCGTACGTGACGAACGGCGTCCACGTCGCGACGTTTCTCGCGCGCGAGTGGGTCGACGTCTTCGACGCGGTCTTCGGCGGCGAATGGCGATCACACCTGACCGCTGAGGATTTCTGGAGCCGCGTCGACACGATCCCCGAGCACCTCTTTTGGAGCGTTCGACAAACGCTCAAGAGCCGGATGCTCGAGACCGTCCGCACGCGGCTCATGCACCAGTGGGAGCGCAACGGCTGCAGCGGCGGCGAGATCGCGCGCATGGCGCGCTACCTCGATCCGCGCGATCCGAACATCCTCACGGTCGGATTCGCGCGCCGGTTCGCGACCTACAAGCGTGCGACGCTCTTGTTCCACGATCTCGACCGGCTGCGCGCGATCGTCTCCGATGAGTCGCGGCCGGTCGTCTTCGTCTTCGCCGGCAAGGCGCATCCAGCGGACCGCCCGGCGCAAGACCTCATGCGCGCTATCCATGCGTACTCGAAAATGCCCGAGTTCCAGGGACGCGTGCTGCTCATCGAGGGCTACGATCTCGCGCTCGCCCGCCGCTTGACGAGCGGTGTCGACGTGTGGCTGAACACGCCGGAGTATCCGCTCGAAGCGAGCGGCACGTCCGGGCAAAAAGCCGGTATGAATGGCGTCCTCAACGTGAGCGTGCTCGACGGCTGGTGGGGCGAGGGTTTTGACGGCAGCAACGGTTGGGCGATCAAGCCGTACGCCGCCGTGCCTGACCAAGAGCGGCGCAATGCCGAAGAAGCCGGCAGCTTGTACGACATCCTCGGCGGCGAAGTCATCCCGCTCTACTACCATCGTGACGTCCACGAGTATTCGCACGAATGGGTGCTGCGCTCGAAGCGATCGATGCAAACGCTGTTGCCGCGATTCTCCGCCGGCCGGATGATGGAGCACTACCTGTCTCGCTTGTACGAACCGGCGTCGCGTCAAGCTGGGCGGCTCTCGGCCGGCGGATTCGCCGTGGCCTCGGACCTTGCCAAGTGGAAGCACCGCGTTCGCGAAGCGTGGCCCGGCGTGCGAGTCCGCCGCACTGATGAGGCGCGTGAAGCAGAGTCGTTCGGTTCGACGGTCATGATCGAGGTCGCCGTCGCGCTCAACGGCCTAGGCGCATCCGACGTCTGCGTCGAGTGCTTGGCGAGTCCGCCGAATCTGCCGCTCGACGGCCTCGACCGCGAAGTGCTGCGCTTCACGCCGCACGGCGTGCCTGAAAATGGCGAGCAACGATATCGTCTCGATCTTCGCGCGAAATACTGCGGCCTGTTGACGTACGAGCTTCGCGCCTATCCATATCACGAGGCGCTGACGCATCCGTTCGAAACGGGCTTGATGCTGTATTTGTAGCGGTCGAGCTTTAGCTCGACCGGAGCTGACCTCGATGGTCAGACCGCGGCGGTCGACCATAAAGGTCGACCGCTCCATCATCTTTTGATTCGCTACTTGACGAGCTTTGCTAGAGCGGCGGCGAAGCGTTCGGCCGCCTGCGGGTGCAAGCTCAAGAAGAGTGACGGTTCGACGAGTTCGAACTCGATGACGATCGGCTTGCCGGCTTCGTCACGCACGAGATCGACGCGGCCGTAGAGCGCCCCCTCGACCATCGCTGCGACGTCTTTTGCGACGGCGATCTCATCCGGCTCCGCGACGACCGGCGTCTCGCCGGCTTCGCCTGCGACCGCAAGCGGCTGGAACGCGATCTTCCGCGCCGCATGCGAATACTCGCCGTCGATGAACACGAGCGCGCGCTCGCCGTAACGCTCGACCGACTCGAGAAAAGGCTGCACCATGACGTCTTGCTCGGCGAGGAGCATCTCGGCGTGCGCCTGCGCGCGCGCTAGTCCGGCGGCGGAAGGCTCGACCATCATGACGTTGCGCGTCGCGAGTCCGACGACCGGCTTGATCACCGCGCGCTCCCAACCACGCTCGCGCAAGAACGCACCGATGTCGACGCGCTCCCCCGCGCGCAACCACGCCGTCGGAACGACCGGCGCACCGCGACGCTCGATTTCTTCTAGATAGCGCTTGTTCGAATTCCAGTGCACGATGTGCGGCGGATTCCAAAGGGGCGCGACCGCGGCGACGCGATCCGCCCATGCGAGGAAACCTGCATGATCGAGATGATAGTCCCACGTCGAGCGGATGACGCAGATGCCGGCGCGCGACCAGTCGACCGCAGGATCGTTCCAGATCGCCGGCACCGCGCGCAAGCCGCGCTTGCCCAACGCGTCGACGGCGAGCCGGTCATCGGGATCGAGGTCGGGTAGACCGTCGTACGTGACGAAGGTGAAATCAGGCATGCGGCCGCCGCTCAGAGATCGTCGATCGACAGCTGCGTATCCGCGTTGCGCCACGCCGTCGCGAACGCGCGCTGCGCCCACGCCGCATCCGTCGTGTCGCCCTCGGCCTCGAGCGCCTTCTGCAGGCCGAACAGCGAGC
>DASQJC010000105.1:0-4730 GCA_035631255.1 Candidatus Eremiobacteraceae bacterium
GCAAGCGCGGCTCCACGTTGGGCAGCTGCGCGAGCGCGTCCACGACTCTCGGTCCGAAATCTTTGGGATGCGAGGTGAGGAACGTCAGCCGTTCGAGACCTTCAATCGCGGCGATGCGTGGCAACAAGCCGGCGAAATCGAGCTGCTCCGGCTCCCAGAAATACGAGTTGACGTTTTGGCCGAGCAGCATGATCTCTTTCGCGCCGGCCTTCACCTCGCGCCGGATCTGCGTCTCGATCTCCTCCGGATCGATGCTCTCGAGCGGTCCGCGCGTGTACGGCACGATGCAGTACGTGCAGAACTTCTCGCAGCCGCGCGTGATGTTGACGAGCGCGCGCAAGTGCGCGTACGCCTGATGCGAATCATGACCTGGATCGTCTTCCGCCGACGGCATCGTGAAGACGGCATCCGTCGGCGGCGCGTCGGTTGCGACGCCCCAACCGTCGAGCAGCTGCTTGAACTGGCGATAGTCGCGTGGTCCGAGCAGCGCATCGACCCACGGCGCTTTGCGGCGCATGATCTCGCGATCTTTTTCCGCCAGGCAACCGCACACGAGCAGCTTCGAGTCGGGGCGCGCATCTTTATAGAGCTTGAGCTGGCCGAGACGACCGTAGACGCGCGTCTCCGCCTTCTCGCGGATCGCGCACGTATTGAGGATCATGATGTCGGCGAGCGCAGGGTCGGCGACGAATTCGCAACCCATCGACCACGCTTGATGCGCAAGTCCGTTCGAGTCCGCCATGTTCATCTGGCAGCCGAACGTCTGCATGTAGATCTGCGTCACGGATGGTGCGCCGCCGTCGATGACGTGCCGGCCGGTGCGCCGATGCGCGCGAGCAGCGAACGCGGCAGATAGACCTTTCCACCGACGAGCGCCGGCGAGATGCTCATCGTCTCTTGTTTGCCGTTGAACGTGTACGAGCGCGAGCCGATCGTGCATTCGACCTCGACGCCACGGTAATGGATGATGACGTCGCTTCCCGCCATCGCGATCGCCGCATCGGGAACGACCGTCTGCACGGGCTCGAGGATGTCGTCTTCAGGCGCGATAGATGCGGTCGACGGCGGCGCGAACGAGATCGTCGTCGTCGCACCGGGGAACACGTCGACGACGCGCATCGAGCGCTGAGCTTTCGGATCCGGCGGCTGCAGCGTTACGATGTGATAGCCGGCGCCTGTCGGATGCGGCTCGATCGGCGTCGCGCCGAGCGGTGAGCCGTCGAGATAGACGTGCGATCCTATGGGTGCGCCCGCGATCGCGATCGCGCCTTGGCCTTTTGACGAAGTGTCACCGGCATTGTGCTGCATGACGACGCTCACCGGTTCGATCCGGCCGATCGAAACGTCGAAGGTGACAGTTTGCGGCTGCCAGCCCGAAGCAGACAACGTCACAGAGTGGTGACCCGGAAGCAGGTCATCGATGTAGACCGGCGTCGAGCCGATGTAGACGCCGTCGAGCCACGCAGATGCGTTCGCCGGCAGGCTCGTCAGATATGCGCTGCCGTGCGGCGGAAAGGTCGGGGCGGCCGCAGGCTGCGGAGACGAGCCGGCCGCGATCGCGACCGACCCGCTGAACACCGTCAGCGCTAATACAAAGGAAAGAATCAGCGGAACTCGCGCCATGCGGCATCGGTTCGATGCCGTCCGACAGCGCCCTGGCGCTGCCGAGGCGGTCAGTGTCGACATGTCGAAAACGACGTCACCGTGACCGCTTCCAAGATAGTCGCCCTCGTTGGCCGTCCCAACGTTGGGAAGTCCGCCCTGTTCAACCGCTTCCTCGGTCGCCGGCTCGCGATCGTCGACGAGATGCCCGGCGTCACGCGCGACAGGCTCTACGCGCCGGTCGAATGGGCCGGACGCCGTTTCACGATCGTCGACACCGGCGGCATCGAGACGACGAACGAGCTCGACCTCATGGCGCAAACGCGCGCCCAGGCGGAGCTCGCGATCCGCGAAGCCGACGTCGTCGTCTTCATCGTCGACGCGCAGGCCGGCGTCACCGGCAGCGACGAGGACGTGGCGGCATTGCTGCGGCCGTCGAGCGACAAGGTCATCCTCGTCGCGAACAAAGTGGAGTCGCCGAACACCGCCGGCGCGATCTACGAGTTCTGTTCGCTCGGCTTCGGCGTGCCGATGACCGTGTCGGCGATCCACGGGCTGCAGAGCGGTGATCTCCTCGACGCGATCGTCGAAAAGCTCGGACCCGAACCGGCCGAAGAGGAATCCGAGGATCCGGCGCTCGTGCGCTTGGCGATCGTCGGCCAGCCGAACGTCGGCAAGTCGTCGCTCGTGAACGCGCTCGTCGGTGAGCAGCGCGCTGTCGTCGCGAGCGAACCGGGGACGACCCGCGATGCGACGGACACCGAGATCGAGGCCGAAGGACGGCGCTTCGTCATCATCGACACGGCGGGCATCCGCAAAACGGTGAAGACCGGCCCGCCGATCGATTACTACAGCAGTTTACGCGCAGTGGCGGCCATCGGACGTTGCGATGTCGCCCTGTTGCTCATCGATGCGACCGTCGGAGCGACTTCGCAAGATCGCCGCATCGCCGGGCTCGCGGTCGAGGAAGGCAAAGCGCTCGCGATCCTCGTCAACAAGTGGGATCTCGTCGACACGAAAACGTTCGAGCGCGCCGACGTCGAGGCGGCTCTGCGCAGCGAGTTCCCGTTCGCGCCGTACGCACCGATCCTATTCGGGTCTGCGCTGACGAAGAAAGGTCTGCACAAGATCCTCGTGGCGATGACCGCCATCGCCGACGAACGTCGAAAACACGTCCAGACCGCGAAACTCAACCAAGTCATCCGCGACGCATTCCGCACGCACCCGCCGCCCTCGTTCCGCGGCAAGGTCATGAAGTGCTACTACGTGACGCAGGGTTCCGTCGCGCCGCCGGAGTTCGTCTTCTTCGTCAACGATCCGCGCCTCGTCCATTTCTCGTACGAGCGGTTTCTGGAAAATACGCTGAGAGGTGCGTTCGGATTCTCAGGCACGCCGATCCGCTTGACGTTCAAGCCGCGCGTGCAACAGGATCGCACGCAGGCCGATGACCTCATCCTCGCCGAGACGACGCGCGGTGATCAGACGTGAACTTCGCGATCATCGCGACGTTCGTTTGCGCATACTTGCTCGGCTCGCTGCCATTCGGCATCATCATCGGCAAGACGGTGTACGGCATCGATCCGCGGACGGTCGGCAGCGGCAATATCGGCACCGCGAACTCGATGCGCGCGTTCGGCCGCGCGGGCGCCGTGCTCGTACTGCTCGGAGACGCGCTCAAAGGCGCCATTCCGACGTATGTCGCTTTGCGGCTGTTCGGCGACCCATGGATAACTGCGGGCGTCGGCCTCGCGACGATCGTCGGACACAACTGGTCCGTGTTCTTGCGCTTCAAAGGCGGCAAAGGCGTCGCTACGAACTTGGGCGTAGTCATCGTGCTGTCGCTGTTGTCGCAGCCTCCGCTCCTCGCCGCAATCGCGTTCGGAGCCGTTTGGCTCGCGACCGCCGCGATCACCCGCTACTCATCGTTGGCGTCGATTCTCGGCAGCGCAGCCGTGCCGCTCATGATGTACGCTCACGGCGACCCGCTGCCGTACGTCTGGTACGGAATCATCGCTTTCGCACTTGTGCTGTGGCGGCACGAGCCGAACATCCGCCGGCTGATCGCCGGCGACGAATTGAAGATAGGGACGAAGAAGACCTCATGATCTCCTCCAACGATTTCCGCACCGGCGTCACGATCGAAATGGAAGGCCAGCTCTGGACCGTCGTCGATTTCCAGCATGTCAAACCTGGCAAAGGTTCGGCGTTCGTCCGCACGCGACTCAAGAACGTCGTCCGAGGAAACGTGCTCGAGAAGACGTTTCGCGCGGGCGAGATGCTGACGCGCGCGATCATCGAGACGCGCGAGATGCAATATCTCTACGGCAGCGGCGACGAGTACCATTTCATGGATCAGTCGAACTACGAACAGATCGTGCTCGGCCACGACGTCCTCGGCGATAACGTCGACCTGCTCAAAGAGAGCATGGTCATCAGCGTCCAGTTCCACAACAGCGCCGTGATCGGCGCGGATCTGCCGAACCACATCGACCTTCAGGTGACTGAGACCGACCCGGGCTTCAAGGGCGACACGGCGACGAACGTGACGAAGCCCGCGAAGCTGGAGACCGGCGCGACCGTCAACGTGCCGCTCTTCATCAATCCTGGCGATCGGATCCGCATCGACACGCGCGATCGCAAATACGTCTCGCGAGTCTGACCTCGAAAGTCCGAAATAAAATGGAGCGGTCGACCTTCATGGTCGACCGCTTGGCTTATCTTTATCGGGCGATTACGAGACCGGTTGACGCTTCGCGAGGGTCTCGACGATCGTGACGACCGCTTGCAGGCCGATTCCGCCGAGCACCACCGCGCCGATCACCATCGCGATCACGAGATCCATAGCGGCACTGCCTTTCCCTGGTGAGGTTTACGCTATTGGATACCGCTGGCGCGGGCGTTAAGTTTCAGCCCAAACCTTAACTTCCGCCCCCCAGCAGATCCTTAAGGATTGACCCGGCCACGGCGCCGCCAAGGCCGCCGCTGACGGTCGCCTGGGTCTGCGTCTCCCGGCCCATATAGGCCGAGAGTGCGTGGGCGAGTCCCGGCAGCGTCAGCGACTGGAGCCAGACCCGGCCCGGCCCGGTGAGGCGGGCCAAGAACAAGCCCTGGTTGCCGAACAGCACGTT
>DASQJC010000106.1:0-12264 GCA_035631255.1 Candidatus Eremiobacteraceae bacterium
CGAAACTCAGAGCGCGCTCGATGACGTCCGCAATCACGAGCGCGTCAGCATACTCTCAGATGCGGCGATGCTGCGCGCGACGGGCGGTCTGCTCCGGAAAGCGGTCGGTGTCTATTGCGACCACTTCAACGGCAAGAATTACGTGACGATGGACCGGCCCGGACTCATCTTCCGCATCGATGGGTCGAGCGTGACGCTCGTGTCAGAAGGTTGGATTGAAGCGGCGAGCGATCGGCATTTGTTGATGGAGACACAAACAAAGCTCGTCGACGTCGACGCGCGGTAGGTGCGGTCGCAAAGAATGGCGGCCGCCGTCCGGCGGCCGCCCTTCGTTCAGGTTTCTAGATGTACGGGTGGTACAATCCCAGGCCGCTGGAAACGCTGTGAGCCGTGGCGGTGAATTGGTACCACATATTTCCATCGGGTCCGGCGACCAAGCCGTTCAGCTGCGCGACCGCGGATGGGAATCGATGTTCGGTGAAGCCTTGACGTCTGACGTTGAAGAGATCGAAGCACTGGCCGATGCCGTCATCGCAGAGCCGATTGCCCCAGACGCAATGCCCGGGTCCTTCGGATATCACCACGAATGGGTGCGGGTTATTCGGGTCGACAAATTCCGACATGACTCCGTGCATGTTCGTCCTGAGGAGGCCGCCGGAACCGCCGCGGATGGCCGAGTAGAGCGCGCCGTCCGAGGCAGGCGTGATGCCATTGGGCGCAATCCCACTTGGCGTCTTGAACTCGGTGATCGTGCCACTTGGGGTGATGCGTCCGATCGAAGCCGAGCCTGCGTTGGCGAACCAGATGTTACCATCAATGGCGAGGGTGATGCCGCTCAAGCTCGCGTTCGAGTCGGGAACCCGGAACAGCGTCATGGCACCACCGGTGGTCGATCTTCCGACGAACCACTGCCCCGTCGACGGCGCGCGCGCGGTGAACCAAAGATTTCCGTCCGCGCCGCTTGCTATGTCGAGCGGCTGGGCGCCCGAGGGAACGGCGAACGTCGTCACAGTGCCCGTCATCGTGACGCGGCCGATGGAGCTGGTAGCGCCGTCAGTGTACCAGACGTTGCCGTCAGCTCCGGCTGAAATGCCGGACGCGACCGCATTCGAGGGCGGGAGCGAGAATTCGGTGACCGACCCGGTCGGCGTGATGTAACCGATCTTGCCGCCGAGCGTATCGCGAAACCAGACGTTGCCATCGGGACCAGCAGCCATCTGGTGTGCGTAGTTCTCAGTCGGACCGGCGAAATATTGGAATGGCGATCCGTAGCTTAAGGTTTGCATGGCGGTGCCCGATCCGCTGACCGGGTGCACAACCGCCGCGGTTAGTGAGCCACTGCATCCGGCGAGGAAGGCCGACGCGATGACTATCGCCGCTAGCGAGCGAGACGTAAGCACAACAATCTCCCTTCACTGCCCTGAATGATGTTGGTGAGACGAAGAAGGGGCGCGAGCGACGGGTAGACCCACGACGACTTCGGTCATCGCACTTCGCAGACTTGGCGAAACGTGCATGGCACCCTCCGCACACAACCGTTTGCCCGACGTCGGTTGACATCTAGTTTGGGGGGAGATCGGGCGAACAGGTTCGCCTAGTGCAGGGCACGCGGCGGTCGCGCCAAAGCTCGACCGCAGCAACTCGACCGCTACAGCAATCTGGGCTCAGAGTGCGTTGAAGGAGAGTTCCGCGTCGAAGGAACGGCCGGCATACCAATGGTCGCCCTGCGCGTTCAGGTACGTGATGCGGTACCGATCGTTCAGCAAGTTGCGGATACGCAACGTCAGCTTCGCGTCGGATCCGAACGGCATGCCATGCTCGACGTCGAACGTCGTGTGCGGTGTGTACTTGCAGAAGCCGACGGTCGTCGTCGGACAGGCGGCTGAAGACAACCCGCTTCCGTACTCGCCGTCGACCGAGAACCAGCCGCCGCGCGCGTCGTTGAAGAGGCCGCCGATAGTCGAGCCCCAACGCTGCTCGTGATCCGCCGGCGTCCAATCATCCGGAGAGCCGAAGCACGGCGCGAGCAGTTGCGTCTCGCATCCCTTGTTCACCGAGTACGTGTGATTGACGGAGAAGTAGAGCCGACCCTGACCGACGAGCGGTCGCTGATAATAGATCGACTGAGTCGCGATCCTGCCCAGCGCGTAGTTGATGTCCTGATGGAGCAGCGTCACTCCGACTTGTGTGTCATCGATGAGGTCTGTCGCGTCTTTTTGCATGACGCGAAGACCGAGGTCGCCCGGTCCGAGCGGGATATGGCCGCCGAGCTCGTAGTCGGAGTCGCGCTGTGGCTTGAGGTCGAATGCGGCGACGCCTCGCTGCAGCGGAAGGTTGAGAAGCTGCGCAGCCGTCGGCGAGACATTCTCGAACGAGAACGGCGTGAAAAAACGTCCGAAGTACGCGTAGACGCTGGACCGGTCGCTGATGATCCGCGTCAGCTTGACACGCGGGCTGACCTGCGAGAAGCCTCGTGTGAACTGGTTCGATCGAAGCTGGAACGCATCGCCGCGCAGTCCGTAGTCGAGTTCGAAAAAAGACCCCATGTGCCACGCGTCTTCGAGATAGACCGCTTCGGTGTGGCCAACATTCGGAGCGTCGTCAGAAACCGTATACGGGGCGCTCGGCGTCGACGGGGTGAAGATCGGCGACAGAAAGTTGCCCGGCTGCAACGCGACGTCGTAGAGCTTCGATACCTGCGCCGCGTCGTATAGCCCACCCCAACCGATTGAGTGCGACCCGTCGCCGAGCGTAACGTCCTCGTTGAGTTTCTCGTCGTATGCCGTCCGATCGCTATGGAGCGAAAATGCGCACGTCGTCGTCGTGAAGTTCGCGATCGAGAGTGCGTTGGCGCAGTCGGTCGCCAGCCCGCCTGCCGCCGCGTTGAGCGCCTCGCCGTAGGTCCAGTCGGTCGCGGGATCGCCGAAATCGCCGATGTGCGACCGCTTGAAACCCAAAGCGTACGACGACGCGCCGCGATCGCCGATCGCGTCGCGCTCTTGGATCGCGAGGAAAGAGTCATCTTGCGTCTCGTTGTCGTCGGATGACGGCGGTTGACCGCCAACGACGTCGACGGGCAGCTGATATGTCTGATACGCGTGCGAGAGCGTCACGTTCAAGAAGTTAGCGCCCCTAGGAAGCGTGATACGCACGAACTGGTTGGCGTCGCTCGATCCATCATGCGGCGAGGCAGGGTTCGGTGGATCGAGACCGCGGTTCGTCATCGAATTCCGGAAGGCGGTGACGATCGAGCCGGGCCCTACCGGGCCTTGGTAACCAAACGACGAATCGAGCGCGCCGAACGAGCCGGCATCGATCGAACCCTCATACGCCCGCGAGCCGGCGCCGGAGCGCGTGTCGATATTGAGCACCGAAGCGAACCGTTCGCCGTATTGCGCCGGGTACGCACCCTCGAGCACGTCGACAAACGCGATGTCATCGGAGTTGAATTCGGTGCCGATGTTCCGATTGAGCTCTTGCGGGATCGATACACCGTCGACGATGTAGTTGATGTCGCCGTGATCGCCGTTGATATGGACGACGCCGTTCGCACCTCGCGCCGCGCCCGGAAGCTGGACGAGCATGCTCGGGAAGGAGCCCGCGGCCGGCGAGCGGGTCAGCTGTTGGTTGTTGAGCGTCACGTCAGTTCCGGCTCGTCGGACCGGCGACGACTCAGCTATCGCGGAGACGACGGCGAGCTGCTTCGTCTTGAGTGCTACGGGCAGGTCTGCGCCGGTGACCCCGAGATCGACGATGAGGTACGCCGAGCCGGACGCAGCGGCGACGCGCACGGCGTACGTGCCAGGCGTGAGATTCGTGAATGCAAAGCGGCCTTGCGGCGTCGTTTGCGTGTGGGCCGTCACGTTGTCGCCCACTGCGTAGACATCTGCGTTCGCAACGGGCTTGCCTTCGAAAGTGACCGTGCCGCTCAAGGTGACGCTCGCCGCGGCCAGGGCGGGGTGTGGGAATGCAAGACCGCACACGCCGTACAAGATAAGGGCGCAAAGCGCCACTGGTCTGGAAAACATCGGATCGATTCTCCAATCGCGCGGGCCGGACCGTAGCGCGACGACGCGCAACGGATTCGACCTCCAAGTTAAGTGATGGTTACGCGGATTGGAGAGACGGAGGTGGACGGTTGAATAGGCGCGAGCACCAAACGTCCGTGGCGCGCGCATCGCACGCCGGTTGTTGCTCGACGAACGCTCCGCATTGCGGATCCTGAGCGGTCACCGGATAGTATTCGACGACGGCTTGGGCGATGCTCGGCAGCCGTCGAGTGATCGCTCTGATGACAAGGGACAGGATGAACGCGCTGATGATCGCGCCGATCGCACCCGCGCCGACGTCGTGACCGAGTAGTGGCGACCCTTCGGCGACGACTGTCGTCCAGCCGAGCGCAAATTGCAGACACGCGGTCGTCGTGATGAAGCCTCGTTTACCCGCAAAGGGCAGGCTCATCAGCCCGATTTCCGCGAGGCGCTTCGCATCGCGCCGGCTAGATGCGTTCGACAATAGCGCGGAAAGATCGTTCGTCAAAACGAGCAGCGCGATGAGAAGCGCTGCGCCGAGATAGTAGTGGAGCGGTGAGAGCGTGATGCGGCCAGCCGCGATGCCCATGCCCGCAAACTCAGAGACGAGGTGCGCGCCGATGCTGCCCATGATGACGAGCGCCAGATAAGTTCGGCGCAGGTCAGGATAGGGACGGCTCCGATGGATCGGCATCAAAGGGAATATCGGCTGATAAGGCACGGCCCGTTAGAATTCCCTACGGGACGGCTCGACCGCCGCCATGTACAGCGGCTCACACCATGTAGTGGCGGGCCGGGTTTGTTTCTTTCAAGATTGCGCGGTCGAGGTCGAAGAGCGAAAGATCAGAGGGCGTCGTGCCGGCAGCGACGAGTTCCGCCAAGATGCGTCCGAGCACCGACGCGAACTTGTACGCGTGCCCAGCGCCGATGGCAATCGCAGCGGGTGTGTTCGTCGGGAGCTTGTCGACGACGAAGTCGCGGTCGGGTGTGAGCGTGTATAGGCACGTCTTGAGCAAGATCGGTGGGCCGAGCGCCGACGGCAGATATTTCTCGACGAAGTCGTGGACGCGCCGGCTGTTCGCCTCGTCCGGTTCGAAACCGCGCGTACTAGGGTCGACAGGCAAGCCGCCTGCGTCTTGCGCGACTTTCGGTCCGTTCTCGCCGAAGATCGGGAAGCCGTAGAAGCTCGGATCGTCCATCCATATCCAAACGGGGAATCGCTCGGGCGCGAACGCGTCGAGATCGGCGGCGCGAAAATACGTGACTTGCTCCTTCGTAACTTCCAGCGGCAGACGCACGCCGAAATTTGCGAGCGCGTCGTTCGACCACGGACCTGCGGCGATGCACAGCTTGCCGGTTCTATACGTGCCATTCGCCGTGTGTATGGTGAACTCGCCACGCGACTCACCAATCGATTGCACCGGTGTGCGATCCTTGAGCTCGGCACCGTGCTCTCGAGCCATCCGTTGATGCGTGGCATTCGCTCGCGCAGCCATTGCGATGCCGGAGTCGGATTGAAAGAGACCGTGGACGTCGTCGCCGATGCGCCATTGCGGCCAACGCCGGCGGATCTCAGACGCGTCGAGCTCTTCGAACGGCACGCCGCACGTCCGCATGCTCTGCGCATACGACGCGAGGTCGATCGCACCGTCACGCGGTCCAAGATCGAGGCCGCCGGTCCTCAAGACGAGCTGGTCGCCGGATTCGTTTTCAACCTCGGCCCACGACTCGTACGCTCGCTTCGCGAGCTCGACGTAGTGCGGGTCGTGATACGAGAGGCGAATGATGCGCGAGTGATCCTGCGATTCGCCGCGGACGTGGCCGAGCTCGAATTGTTCGAGGCCGAGCACGCCGTCGCCGAAACGCTTGGACAGCCAGTAGGCGGCGGCGCTTCCGATGCCGCCGAGGCCGAGAACGATCGCGTCGTAGTCGCGGCTCACGATTCTCCGAGGCGCTTTGCGATGTAGCGCCGGATGTCGAGGCTCGCGTCTTCCATAGGCGCGTAGAACCCGCGATCGAAGACGCGCGACGTCATGCCTCGCTGCACTGATTCGCAGATACGCCAATCTTGGCGGTTTACGACATCCCAGAAATCGACCGCGTCCGATGGATCGAAATCTGACTGCGCGATCTCGGACGGGTGGAAGAGGAAGTCGCAGACGATCGCGGTGCGGGCCGGCGCTTGAGGCCACACGTAAAACGCGGCGACGTGGTCGGCTGAGAGGCTGAGCATGAGGTTCGGATAGGCGAGCTCGCCTTTGTGCCGCGTCCGCTCGTCCTCATCGAGATCGGGCAATGCCTCGCGCGTCGTCGTGCCGGTGCTCGTGAATGTGTACGCTCCGGGCCGATGTGGAATGCCGCGCTCCCAATCGAGGTTCGCGCCGCCCGCCATTTTGAACGCCGGCACGAGGCTGCACAGCTCAGGGTGGACAGGACCGCAGTGATAGCACTCGTTGTAATTCTCGAGCAGCGCTTTCCAGTTCGCGCCTACGTCGTATTCGATGCGTTTCGCTGAGCGGAGATCGGCGAGATTGTATCGCGCCAACCTGCCCGGGATCGGACCGAGCTGATCGGCGAGGCTCGCTTGAGAATTGGCGCCGGCGACTCGGACGAAAACGAAACCACCCCACGTGTCGAGATCGACGCCGTGGAGCGGCAGATCCGCTTTCGTGAGATCGTCGCCTTCTTCGAGATAAGGCGCCGTGCGGAGCGAGCCGTCGAGCTCGTACGTCCACGAATGATACGGACATCGGATCGTGCCGCTGAACGAGCCATGCGCGTGTCCGACCGCCGGCACGAGCTGGCTTCCGCGATGCCTGCACACATTGAAGAATGCGCGAAGCTCCTCGTTCTTGCCGCGAACGATGAGGATGCTTTCGCCGGCGACGTCGACGACGAGGTACTCGCCAGGCTTCGATATCTGCTCAGCGCGTCCGACGCAGAACCACTCAGCGAAGAAAACGTGATCGCGTTCGCGCGAAAACCACTCGTCTGAGACGTACGCCGCTCTCGGGAGCGTACGCTCGAGGCCGCTTGACATGCTTTGGGCTTCGCCTTTCAGGTAGTCCGCCCCGGCGCCGGGTAAGGCGGCTACAAACCACGAGGGTCACGTGCCGGTCATGGTCAAAACCGAGGGCATGCGACCGATATTTTGGGGGCGAATGCGCGTTTTCACCTGGTGCGCAGTAGCGATTCTTTCGGCAGGGTGCGCTTCAAGCGGCAATAGTTCTTCGTCAATGGCGACCTCAGCGCCAGCGACCGCGACGGCGGCTAACAACCTCCTCGATCAAGTGAAGCAGCGTGGCGAGTTGGTCATCTCGACGGATGCCGACTACAAGCCGCAGTCTTTCCGCAATCCCGACGGGAGTTGGGTCGGCTTCGACGTCGACGTCGGGCGCGAGGTCGCCAAACGCCTCGGCGTCAGGCCCGTCTTCAAGAACGTCAACTTCGTGCTCGTGACGCCCGGCGGCTGGAACGGCCAGTGGGATGTCAACATCGATTCGATGGCGATCACGAACGAGCGCGCAAAAGTCCTTTGGTTTAGCGAGCCGTATTACTTCACGCCGGCTTCATTCGCCGTGTACAAGACGAGCAAAGATCAGACGTTGGCGGATCTCGCCGGCAAGCGGCTCGGTGTGGGCGCGTCGACGACGTACGAGGATTACCTCGACGGGAAGATGTCGACCGCGCGGATCAAGCCGCCGGCGAAGACGACGGTCGTCACGTACGACACCGACGAGCTCGCCCTTCAAGACCTCGCTGCCGGCGATGGAGTCCGGCTCGACGGCGTCTTAACTGCGTTACCGACGATCGAAGCCGCGATAGCTCGCGGCATGCCGTTGCGGGTCATTTCTCCGCCGGTGTTCGAAGATTCATCGGCGATCGCGCTCGATCGCGCGAGCCCCGTCCAGTCGGCGCCGCTCTTGTGGGCGATCACCGGCATCATCCACGACATGCATCGCGACGGCACGCTCTCGCGGCTCTCGCAGAAGTACTACGGGATAGACATAACGGTCCGAAGGTAGTCTACAGCGCCGGACCTTCGGCGATGCCTAGCACCGCGTCGCCGTTGGGGACCGCAAACGTTCGCGCCGGGGAAGTAGAGCCGGGCGGGAACGCGATCGCATTTCCCTCGTTGTTATTGATCAGATAATTGCCGACGAAGAGCGTGCCGTCAGGTCCCCATGACATGCCCATGGCGACGAGAATTCCGTTCGTCAGCATGCCGCCGAGCTGACCATACGGCTGCGGGTACGTCAACACGTACTCATCGGCGAGGACGAGATCGCCGCTCGAATCGAACAGCTCCTTATAGCAGATCGTGTTCTTGAGGCTCTGAAGCGGCAGTACAGTATCGTCGTGCGAGCCGGCTTGAAATTCGAGCACTTGGCACGCGGGCGACTGGCCGGTGAAGTTGGAGACGAAGACATTTCCATGGGGATCGACGGCGACACCCTCGGCGAGATTGATCGATCCCTCGAGATATGTCGATGGTCGCATCTTGCCGCGCGGAAAGACCGCGACGTAGCCTTTCAAGTCTTGCGCATAGCCGATCGACCTCGCGCGGGATCTATCGGCGAATACGAAACAGCTCCCGGTGCCTTGTCCGGGCGGTCCGCATAAATTCGAGACGTAGAGATTTCCGGCGGCGTCGAACGCGCCATCGGATGGCCCGTCGATGCCTTGCGTGTAGGTACGAAACGGCGACGTCGCTCCGGGCTTATAAGCGTAGATAAGACCTTGTCCATTGGATCCGGCGTTGACGATCGCGGCGTAGAGGTCGCCATTTTTCGCGGTCCACAGACCCTCTGCAATCCCGGTCGCGATCGTGATCGTGTAAAGCGGTTTTGGGTCGCGCGCATAGGCCGGATAGACGATTATCGACCCGGCACCGCTTTGGAAGTTCAGCGTCGAGACATAAAGCACGCGACGGGGTGTGAAGGCGCCGGCTTCGGTCGATGCGCCAAGCGACTGCGCCGGAAAAGCAAAGAGCGTCAAACAAGTGACGACGCCAAGGAAGCAGCGCGCGATGATAGACGATGAGCGGGTCATGATGCCTCCGTGCACGACAAGAAGTCTTGGCGGCGCAATTTAGGATTGGGCTGCATTGAGCCTTCTATTCCAATGGGCGGCCCGCGGCGGTCGAGCTAAGGCCCGACCGCTACAAAGCGAACCTTGTTGTTTTTGTTAGGCGCAATCGATGCTTTCTGCGACGTCGTCCGAATGGGTTTCGACCGAGCGGAAAGCGTGCGTGCACGAAGAACGTATGAGTATGCGCGAATTCAAGCGAGTTGAATTGCAAGGCGCGGCACGAACGCTGCCGGCCAAGTACTATACTTCGCCCGAGATCTTCGCAAGCGAGCGAGAGCGCATCTTCGGGTCATCTTGGCTTTACGTCGGACGCGCCGATGAGATCCCGAACTCCGGCGACTACTTCTTGTACGAACTGTTCGACGAGAGCCTCATCGTCGTCCGCGGTGCCGACGGCGAGGTCCGCGCGCTCTACAATGTTTGCCGTCATCGCGGTACGCGCATGTGCGAGACGGGAACCGGCAAGTTCACGGGCGCCATCCAATGCCCGTACCATGCGTGGACCTACGCGCTCGACGGTCGTCTCATGGCAGCGCGCAACATGCAGAGCGCGCCCGGATTCGACAAGAACGAATGGCCGCTCGCGCAGGCGCATATCGCGCAGTGGGAAGGCTTCATCTTCGTCTCGTTCGCCGATAAGCCCGCGCCGTTCGAGAACGCGTTCGCGTCACTCGATCACCGCTTTGAGAAGTGGCACATCGGCGAACTCCACTCGGCGAAGCGCCTGACGTACGAGCTCGCGTGCAACTGGAAGCTCGTCGCGCAGAATTATTCAGAATGCTATCACTGTCCGGTCATACATCCGCAGCTCGACAAGCTATCGCCGTGGGATAGCGGGCGCAACGATCTCGGCGAGGGCCCGTTCCTCGGCGGATTCATGTCGTTGCGGACGCCGGGCGGAAGCATGACGCTCGATGGACATACGTCGCGTCCGCCGGTCGGCGATGTGCGCGGCGACGACCTCGATCGCATCTACTACTATTCGATCTTCCCGACGATGCTGCTCAGCCTTCATCCGGATTACGTCATGGCTCACCGGCTCGTGCCGCTCGCGGTCGATCGCGCGCGAGTCGACTGCGATTGGCTCTTCGATCCGAAGACGATGGCCGGCGCCGATTTCGATCCGTCTGACGCGATCGGATTTTGGGATCTGACGAACAAGCAAGATTGGAAGGTCTGCGAGTTATCGCAGGCGGGCATCCAATCGCGCGCGTACGTGCCCGGCCCGTACAGCCCGAACGAAGGCATCCTCCAGGCGTTTGACAAGCACTACCTGTCCGTGATCGGGCAATGATCGCTGCGGCAGCAATCGCCGCCTTCTTTAGTATAACCAATAGTATAGCCGCGATCTTCGCTCCGGCGCTGCCGATCGGCAGTGGACTCCATTGGCGATCGATCGGTCCGTCGATCGGCGGCGGCCGGACGACGTCGGTCGCTGGTTCGGATCGCGATCCGTTCCTCTATTATTTCGGCGCCATGGACGGCGGCGTGTGGAAGACCACCGACGGCGGCTCGACATGGACCGACGTCTGGGGCCAGAAGCCGGTCGCTTCGATAGGCGCCGTCGCGATTGCGCCGTCGGACGATTCCGTCGTATGGGTCGGGACCGGTGAATCGAACTCGCGCAACGACACGTCATACGGCGACGGCGTGTGGGTGTCGTTCGACGGCGGGAAGACGTTCGTCCATCGCGGACTCGATAAGACGTTCGCCATCTCGCGGATCTTGGTGTCGCCGACGGATCCGCATGTCGCGCTCGTCGGAGCCGTCGGCGATTTCTATCGCGACACGCCCGATCGCGGTTTGTATCGCACGATCGACGGCGGGCGGACGTGGCTCAGGACCTTGTACGCCGGTCCACAGAGCGGCATTTCAGATATCGCTTCCGATCCGAGCGGACGCGTGGTTTTTGCAGGCGTCTGGCAATTCCACCGGATGCCGTGGGATTTCGTCAGCGGCGGACCGCACGATGGTCTGTATCGTTCAGGCGATTTCGGCAAGACATGGACGCACTTGTCCGGTCACGGGCTGCCCGGCGGCCTGATGGGTCGTATCGGTGTCGCCGTGTCACGCAGCGATCCGCGCATCGTCTACGCCACGATCCAGTCGAAGTCGGGCTCTTTGTGGCGCTCGTCGGACGGCGGCGATACGTGGCGACTCGCGAACACCGACACGTACGTCAACCAGCGGCCGTTCTACATGAGCCACATCGCCGTCGATCCGACCGATCCAAGACATGTGCTCGCGGAATCCGAGGATTTGATCGAGAGCCACGATGCCGGTAAGTCGTTCGACAACGTCGACGGAGCCGTCCATCAGGACCATCACGACCTATGGTGGTCGCGTGACGGCAAACGACTCATCGAAGCCGATGACGGCGGCGCACCGATCTCGGTCGACGGCGGCCGGACGTGGATATGGCGCTTCAACGTGCCGATCGGACAAGTCTATCACGTCGGATACGACATGACGAACCCGTACGACGTCTGCGGCGGCTTGCAGGACAACGATTCGTTCTGCGGCCCGTCGGACTCGCTCGATCCGCAAGGCATTCTCGACGGCGATTGGCGGGATGTCGGCAACGACGGCGACGGCTCTTGGGTGTGGCCGGATCCCGCGGATCCCGACTACGTCTGGAACGTCGGCGTGTCGGCGCTCAACGGCCAGCTCGGCGTCTACGATTGGTCGACGCGAGAAAACGTCGACGTGACGCCAAGCTTGCGCGACACGAACGGCTGGGCGCTCGCCGGGATGCAGCATCGTTACAACTGGCAAGCGCCGATCGCATTTTCGCACGAATCGCCTTATGCCGCATATTACGGCGCGAACGTCGTCTTTCGGTCGACTGACCGCGGCAAGACATGGACCGTCATCAGTCCGGATCTCACGCTGAACGACCGGCGCCATCAGAAAACGGCGGGCGGTCCGATCAATACCGACATTTCGGGAGCAGAGTTCTACGACACGATCGTCGACATCGCGGTCTCGAGCGTCGACCCTTCGGTCATCTGGGTCGGCACCGACGACGGACTCGTGCAAATGACGCGCGACGGCGGCGTCCACTGGTCAAACGTGACGATGCGAGGCGTCGGCCCGTACGGGCGAGTGGAGACCGTCGAGCCGTCGAGTTTTTCTGTTGGCT
>DASQJC010000107.1:0-3664 GCA_035631255.1 Candidatus Eremiobacteraceae bacterium
GGCCATAGCGCGGGTCAAGCGCTCGCCGATCCGTTGCTGCTTGGCAACGTAGTTCTCCCTAGGCATCGCCGTGCCGCTTCTGGACCCAACAGACCTGCGTGGCTTACCCTATTTCAAGGATGGGTTTGCATCATGGGCTCCGCCGTCGTTCCTTCCAAGTCAGTCGGACTCCGCCGGAGTACTTTTTTCGATGAGCCTAACGCCGCACCACCGCTCGTGCAGGCTTCGCTGTAATCCTGACGAAGAGGTATTGCCGACCGTACTCGGTGACCTTTACGCACTCATCGTGCTTACGTCGCCGCACGCGCTAAGCAAGATGATATACTGCACGCAACAGAGCGCTTACTTATCCGCCTTACGCCAGAGCTGGGCGTTACCTTGGCAAAACAGATTCTTCGAGTGCGTTTCTGTCGATGCTCTCGGTTTGCCCGGTCCCCGTTGAACCCTTTTCCGACCTGGAGCGCGTGTCGTGGGGTTGGCCATGGAACTCTTCACCCGCTTGTTCGGCCATCTGCTGGCGTTCGTTTATCACTGCTTGTCATTCACGGCTACTTGACGGGTCTGTCCCGACCCGAGCACGTGGTTCACTTCTTCCGCGAGGTTGGCGGCACGTGGCGATGCCTTCCTCTAGTTCGCACAGCCGTCAGCGAGAGTGGAGCATTTAAGGCGGCCTACAACGTTTTAGTAGAGCTGCGCGCGCCGATGTTTTTTGCGGTATGGAAGCATGTCCCGATCAAGACCACACTGCTGCGCGAACTCGAAGAGGTGTGAGATGTGACCTATCGCGAATTCGAAGATCCAGAAGAGCTGCGCAGCGAACTCGAACACTTCTTTGCCGCATAGCCAAAGCCGTGACTTCTGCGCGACGCCATTTTGGAGACGAAGGCCGTTTGCACGGCGAGTGGCTGAAGCACGTGGAGCAGTCTAAGCAGATCGGGTGCACAACGGGGGTCGAGCCATCGCTCGAATAGTTCCGTCGCAAGACGACATGGCTGAACAGGATTAGTACGATGAGCAATTCAAAATTTCTGGGTGTCGCAGCGGTTGGGCGCTACAGACGGACGACTTCACCGCTCCGAACGCTCTCGTCGGCGGCAAAGACGATGCGTAGTGAGTTGATCGCGTCCTCGTGATGGTCGGACAGATCGATCTCGCCACGGATCGCCCTGAGAAACAGCCGCTGCTCACGCTCGCACAGTTCCTGATGGCCGGGTTCGTCTGTGGTCGAGATGAACTCGTCCGGCTTCGCAAAGCGGTCTTCGGTGTCGCGCGCCGCGTGATGGATGCGAATGGCGTTGGTGCGCGTATGCGTGTCGTGGTCCGCCGAACGCGCACCTGCGTCGGCGCTCTCTTTCGCAACGATCGACACGCTGCCGTTCGGGCCGATCATGTCCTTCACGAAATGAGCGGTCTCGCTCATCATCGGACCCCACCCGGCTTCGTACCAGCCGATCGATCCGTCGTCGAACATGATGTGAAGATGGCCGTAATTGTACATGGCCGGCGCGATCTCGCCAGTCAGCCGCGCTCCGACCGCGTGTACCGCGACGGGACGCGCTCGCGTTACCTGACACATGATGTCGACGTAATGGACACCGCAATCGACGATGGGCGAAGTCGACCGCATGAGTTTCTTATGAACCTCCCAGAAGGAGCCCGCCGACTGCTGATTGAGATTCATGCGCATCACGAGCGGCTTGCCGAGCGTCCGGCCGATCTCGACGAAGCGCGACCACGCGGGATGGACGCGCAGGATGTAGCCGATCAACAGCGCCTTTCCGGCCGTGCGAGCAGCGCTGACGACGTGCAGCGCGGCCTCCAGCGTGTCGGCCAGCGGCTTCTCGCAGAAGACGTGCGCGCCCGCGGCGAAAGCCTGCAAGGTCATGGCGGCATGATGCTCCGTATAGGTGCAGATTGCGACGGCATCGGGACGGAGGGTCGCGAGCGCTTCGTCGAAGCTTTCGAAGCGCGGCAGAGCGGGAAATTCGGCCTCCAGATCGGCGCGATCGGCCGCGCGAGATGTGCAAAGGCCGACGAGCTCAAACCCTTCGATCGCTCTGTAGGCGCGCGCGTGGCTGGTTCCCATGGTGCCGAGGCCAACCACGAGAACGCGAACATCTTGTGCGGTCGAAATCGAGAGCGAGGACATGGCTCGGATCGCGTCCCCCAGTCAGGTGATGCCCGCCACCTCATCGCGCCGGGAGCCGTCGGCGGTCGGACGGCCCTCGATCCAGGTTTCGAGCACCCGTAACTCGTCGTCGAGATGCACGAGGCTCGCGATATAGCCGGGTGCGATTCGGCCAAACTCAGTGCCGCGCCGGAGAAACGTCGCCGGAACGCGTGATGCCATCGCGAGGGCATCGGCGAGATCGAGCCTCACGACGTTGACGACATGGCGCACGGCCTCGTCCATGGTCAGAACCGAGCCGGCGAGCGTTCCATCGTCGAGCCGCAGGCAACCGTCCGCGCACGTCACGCGGCGGCCCTGCAGATCGAAATGATCGGGTCCACCGGCTGCCGGCGGCATCGCGTCGGTAATCAGCATGAAACGATCGCGCCGTTTGGCGGCGAGGGCGATGCGCAGGTTCGCCTCGTGCACATGATGGCCGTCGGCGATGAGGCCGACGAACGGCTCGTCGAGATCGAGCGCGGCACCGACCATGCCCGGCTCACGCCCAATCGGCCCACTCATCGCATTGAACAAATGGGTGAACGCGCGCGCCCCTGCCTCGACAGCGGCGCGTGCCTCCTCGTATCTCGCCTCGGAATGGCCAAGCGAGACGAGCACGCCGCGCCGTGCGAGTTCGGCGATGTTTGCCGCCCCGATCCGATTGGGCGCGACCGTCAGCATGACCGCGCCGCAATCCCCCTTGACCATCGTCTCCACGTCGTCGGGTTCGAGGTCGCGGATGTATCTGAGCTCATGCGCGCCCTTGCGGCGCGGATCCAGGAAGGGCCCTTCCAGATGGATGCCGAGCGTCGCCGGCGTCAGATGCCGCGCCTCGCGAGTCGCGGCAATCGCGGTGGCCATCACCTGCGGCGCGTCGGTCACCAGAGTCGGCAGCAGCCCGACTGTCCCGTGCTTGCGATGCGCCGCGGCGATGCGGGCGATGCCTTCGGGTGTCGGCTGCTCGTTGAACAGGACGCCGCCGCCGCCATTGACCTGGACGTCGATATAGCCGGGCGCAAGCAGGCCGCCGCCGAGATCGCGTACGGCGCCGTGAGATCTCTCGGCGTAGGGGACGATTGCGGCGACGCGCTCGCCCTCGATGACAACCGCGTGGTCATCGAGAAAGCGTTCGCCGTCGAAAATCCGCGCGCCGGACAAAATAAACATCAAATTGTCTCAGTTACCTTGCGCAGGTTGCGCGGGCGGTCAGGATCGCGCCCGAGTCGGCGCGCAAGTGCCTCGGCAAGACGGTAGAAGCGATGAATCATGACGATGGGCTCCAGCAGCGTCGCCTCGACGTTCGCCGTCGCGAGACGATGCGCGTCGTCGGCGTCGCTCGCCTCGATCGTGACCACCCTCGCGCCGGCATCCGGCGAGCAGGGACGCCACGTCGTTGATGAGGGCGACTGTGAGAGCGCCGCCGCGTCGTGCGGCGCGCTGCATCTCGACGATGTCCGGGCTGCGTCCGGATTGTGAGATCGCGACGGAAACGCT
>DASQJC010000108.1:0-2801 GCA_035631255.1 Candidatus Eremiobacteraceae bacterium
CGTACGGCTCTCCGACGAAGAGGCGTTCGCGCTCCAGACGTTCGCGCGGGAAGTGCTCAGCACGAACAACATCGACTATCGGACGCACATCCAGCGCTTCGCGTCGCCGGCACGTTTCGGCGCAAGCCTTACCGATCTCGACGACGCCGATCTCGTGCTTGTTTTCGGCACTTTCACACCCGAGCAGGCGCCCGTGCTCGACCTCCGCCTGCGGCGTGCGGTCGCACGGCGCGGCGCCAAGCTCATGCACATCGGCCCGTACAAACCGGACTACCCTGTATCGGTGCAGCACGTCGAGTATCCCCCGGGTGCGATCGCCGAACTCATGGAGCAACTCGCCGACACCGTGCACCATGGACGTGAGGAATCCGGCGACGGCTTCGTCGCCGACATCGCGCAACAGCTCGTCGATGCCGAGAAGATCGTCGCGATCCACAACGGCCGCAACGTCGCCGGCGCAGCGTCGCTCGAACGCTTGATGGAGACGCTCGCGCGCTACGATCATCAAGTAGGCATCCTCGTCGTCGGCGCGATGGGCAACGCGCGCGGCGCCGAAGCGGCCGGCTGCGTGCCGAACCTCGGTCCGGGCTATTCGCAAGTGCAAGGCGCACCAGGCTTGACGACGACGCAGATGCTCGCAGCCGCGAGCAAGGGCGAGCTCGACGCGCTCGTCATCGTCGGAGCCAACCCGGCGCTGACGGGTGCCGACGGAACGCTCGCGCGCGCCGCGTTCGAACGCGTGCCGTTCCTCATGGCCGTCGATCTGTTCATGACGGAGACCGCGTCGCACGCCGACGTCGTCTTCCCCGCCGCGGCGTTCGCCGAGAAGCAAGGCCACACGACAAATCTCGAGGGGCGACGTCAAGCATTTGGTCAGGCGGTCGAGCCGCCGGTCGGCGTCTACACCGATTCGCAGATCCTCGCGAGCCTCGCATCCGCGCTCGGGCGGCCGAATGCCGTGCGCGCAGATGCCGATGAGCTCTTCGTGGATCTCCTGGCCGCGGAGGCGAAAGCCGCCGCTAGCCGCTCTACAGATTCTCCGCTTCCGCGACCGAGCGTCGCCGAACCGCCGTCTTCCACGGCCGATCAGGTAGACGCGACGCGACGACGTCTGACGATCTGTCCGATCCCGCATCTCTACGCCGGCGGCGGCGCATCCGCGCACGATCTCGGCATCGCGGACATGCGCCCGAAACCGTACGCCATATTCAGCGCGGCGGATGCCTCTCGCTTGAGCATCGCGCCGGGCGAGCGTGTGAGCCTCACCGGTCCCGGCGGCACAATCGAAGTCGAAGCGCGCGTCGGCGATCAAGCGCCTGTCGGCGTCGCGCTCGTCCTCGCCGACATGCCGGAAGCGCCCGAGAACAAGCTGCTCGAAGAATCCGGTTTCGGCTGGGCGACGGTGGAGAAGGTCGCGCGATCGCAGGAGGCTTCGGCGTGAACGCGCTTCTTGCGAACCCGTACTCGAAAGAGACGATCATCGTCGTCATCGAGTCGCTCGTCATGGTGTTCGTCGTCATGACGGCGTTCGCGTACATCATGCTCGCCGAGCGCAAAGTGCTCGGCTGGTTCCAGATGCGCGTCGGACCGACATGGTGCGGCCCGTGGGGCCTCCTGCAGCCCGCCGCCGACGCGGTCAAGCTCGTATTAAAGGAAGATCTGACGCCGGCGACCGCCGACAAGGTCATCTACAAGTTCGCTCCGGCGCTCGCGGTCCTCACCGCGCTGCTCGCGTGGGCGGTGATCCCGATCGGTGTCTTGCCGAACGGCGACCCGATCGCGATCGCCAATCCCGGACCGGGCATCTTATTCGTCCTCGCAGCGGCCGCGATCGGCGTCTACGGGGTCTCACTCGGCGGCTGGGCCTCGCAGAGCAAGTGGCCGCTGCTCGGCGCGATCCGATCGACCGCGCAGATGATCTCCTACGAGCTGTCGATGGGCCTCGCAGTCGTGAGCGTGCTGCTGCTCGCCGGCACGACGAACCTCGCAGACATCGCCGCAGCGCAGAGCGCGCATCACTTCTGGTACGTCATCCCAGAGTTCATCGCGTTCATCATCTACGGCATCACCGCGACCGCCGAGACGAATCGCGCGCCGTTCGATCTGCCCGAAGCGGAGACCGAACTCGTCGCCGGCTTCCACACGGAATATTCGAGCCTTCGCTTCGGCACGTTCTTCGTCGCCGAGTACATCAACATGATCACGGTCTCGGCGATCGCGACCGTGCTCTTCCTCGGCGGCGGCGACGGCCCGTTCGTCGCGCAGTTCCCGCTCATCTCCGTGCTCTGGTTCGTCCTGAAGGTCTGCTTCTTCATCTTCATGTTCTTCTGGGTGCGCGCGACGCTGCCGCGTCTGCGCTACGATCGCCTCATGGCGTTCGGGTGGAAGATCTTGCTGCCGGTGGCAGTCGCGAACCTCATCGTGACGGCCGCGATCGTGGCCTTGGTGCGGTGATCGACATGACGCGAGGTGTTTCGAGATGATCCGCGCCGTCCGAGGGCTCATCGTCGGCATGCTGACGACGCTCAAGTACCTCTTCCGCAAGAAGGTGACGATCGATTATCCGCGCGAGCCGTATCCGCATCCGGAGCGCTTCCGCGGCGTGCATGAATTGCGCAAGTACGACGACGGGCTCGAACGCTGCATCGGCTGCGAGCTCTGCGCCGTGGCATGTCCGGCGAACGCGATCACCGTCATCGGCGCCGAGAACGAGCCGGGTAAGCCGACGTCGCCCGGCGAGCGCTACGGCTATCGATACGAGATCGACATGCTGCGGTGCATCTTCTGCGGCTGGTGCGAAG
>DASQJC010000109.1:5000-17322 GCA_035631255.1 Candidatus Eremiobacteraceae bacterium
AGTTTTCAAAGAACACGCCTCCACGACAAGTCCGATTCCGGACATGCTTTCCGAGCTGCCTTACGGGAGCTGGACCGGGAAGCCACGCAGGACATTTTAACACTCTGAGGGGGTAGGGTCAAGCAAAGATTATCGGGGTGCGGAAAGCCGGGCTACCGTCCCGGATCCCGCTAGTCTGCATCTGAACTAGTACTATATGCGGTATTGACCGCTTCGGCTCCTGGGTGATATCCTCGTCGATGGAGCCGCTAGCCCAAAAACGGATCCGACGACTGCTCGAAAAGGTCGCGGAAAACCCAAAGAATTGCAAATTCGAGAACCTCGCGCGTCTCCTGGAAGCGGTTGGCTTCGAACATCGCACCACGAGAGGATCGCATCACTACTTCAAGCGAGGACTGCTGCGTATACCCGTGCCATTTCGCAGACCGCTCAAAGAGCACTACGTCAACGAGGCGCTCAAATTGGTCAGACAAGTGCTTTCCGAGGAAGTCAAATGAAGAACGATAGCGCTGCAAGGCGCGCCGAGGTCGAGCGGATCATGAACGCCGGCTACAGCGAAGAGTTGAAACGCAATAGCGACGGCACGTATTTCGCGCGGATTGTCGAGTTTCCAGGGTGCATGACCGAAGGCGATACGAAAGCCGAGGCGCTCGCGAATCTTAAAGACGCGATGCGGGGCTGGATCGAGATCGGGCTTGAAGACGGCGATCCGATTCCGCCGCCGCTTGGTGATCCTCAGTTCAGCGGCAAGTTTGTCGTCAGAGTTCCAAGGCCGGTGCATCGCGAACTTTCTCGCCGAGCCGAGCTTGAAGGTGTTAGCCTAAATCAATTTGTGTTGGCGGCTTTAGCAAAAGAGATCGGGCGAAAGTCACCGTAAAGAAAGGCCGCGGCGGTTGAGCTAAAGCTCAACCGCTACAACCTCTCCCAATCCGTTGGGAAACTTCGTCCATGAAACCTCAGCCGAGCTTCGCTCGGCCTACTACATCGGCTTGTAGTTAGTGCGAGTCGTCGCAGACCACGTAGACATCCGCGGTCTGGCCCGGCTGCACGAGTCCGCCGCACAGGTCGTGGATCGCGACCTTCGGCATCGCGACGCCGTTCGGATACATCGCGATCGGCCCCGCCTCGATGAAGTGCTCGTTCGGGCGAACCGTCAGTCCGACGAGCGACGTCCGCTGATAACCTTCACGCTGGAAAGTCATGCGATACATGCCGCCCTGCAATCCGCTGATCGTGAACTGACCCTTCGCATCGGTCACCGCCGAGCCGAGCTCGCGCGTGCCGTCTTCAGCATAAATCGTGATGTGCGCAGCCGCTACCGGCTCGAGCGAATTCACGTTGACCACTCGCGCCGACACTGACGCGTTCCACGAAGCCATCGCGATCGACGCCGTTGCGAGCAGCGCAACGCCGGTTGCGGTCGCTATTCTTGCGATCATCTGCATATTAGCCTCCAATCCCCCTATCCGGTAAGCGGACTACCCGTATTTTGCTCGCTTGAAACGCCTGCCAGCAAACCTCGCTAGCGCCATATGCGTGACGGTCATCACAGGGGGACGCGCAACGCGTTTCGTCCCCTTTTCCGCTCCGATATCTTCCTCTAGAAGGGTAGACGTTCTCTTGGCTGACGCAGACTTCGCGCGCGAACTGCAGGCCGGGCCGCTTGCGGCTCCGGCTCCTGATCTTTTTGTCGCCGAAGAAGATCGTCTCTCCAAATTACTCGAGCACGGACTCGGACTCACGCCAACTCCGCACATGCTCAACGCATTCATCGAACAAAGCCGCTTGCGCGCACGCGGACTCGGCATCCAAGATCAAGCCTACATGCGTCTGCTCGAAATGGGCGGACCGGCCGCTCGCGCGGAGTGGATGGCGGTCGCGCCCGCACTCGTCGTCGGCGAGACGTTCCTCTTCCGCGACGCGCACCTGTGGGAACTCATCGAGCGCTCGATCCTTCCCGAACTTGCAGCGCTCGCCAAACCCGTATGGCTATGGAGCGCAGGCTGCTCCACCGGTGAAGAGGCGTACACGCTTGCGATCGTCGCACGCCGCGTCTGCGGCGTCGACGGTGCGCGCATCCTCGCCACCGATGTCAATCCGAAAGCTGTCGCAGCCGCTCGTGTCGGCGTCTACGGTCAGTGGTCGCTGCGCGGCGTCGACAAAGAACGTCGTGAAGGTTTGACGGTCAACGGCACGCAGACCGTGCGCGTCCACGACGACGTCAAGGCGATGGTGCGTTTCGAGACGCACAACCTCAACGATCAAGCCGCCTATCCGCCGCACGGCATGCAGTCGTTCGAGCTCATCGTCTGTCGCAACGTCCTCATCTACATGAGCCACGGCGCGCGCGCGAAAGTCGTCGCGAATCTCGCGTCACTCGTCGCGCCGGGCGGCGTCCTCATCCTTGGTCACGGTGAAGCGGCCGGCATGAACGTCGGCGATCTCATCGTCGAGCGTCACGACGCCGGCGTCATCTATCGCAAGCCCGTTCTGCCGCATCAGTACATGACGGCGGCCGACCTCATTCCGATGCCGCCGCCGCGTCCGAAGAAGACGACGACGTCCAAACGTAAGACCACGAGCCGCACGGTTTCGATTCCGGTCCGCGGCGGTAAGGCCGCGGCGGTCGACCATAAAGGTCGACCACTCCAAGGTCGACCGCTCCAAGGTCGACCGCTCCAACGCGAGATCGCGTCGAATTCGACGACGATCGGCGCGATCGGCGAGAAGCCGCGCAGCAACGAGAAATGTCGCGAGCTCGTCGCGACCGCCATCAAACACGCTCGCGCGGGTAAACTTGACGCCGCCGAGCGCGCTGCCGTCTCGGCGATCGGCGTCGACTCGCTCGATCCCGAGCCGCGCGTGCTGTACGCCGCGCTTCTCATGGCACGCGGCGCTCTTAAGGAAGCCGAGAGCGAACTACGTCGCGCGCTCTTCCTCGATCCGGTGTTCGTGCCTGCTCTTTGGCAGATCGGCAACCTCTACGGCATCACCGAGCGCAAGCGTCAAGCGGCGTTCGCCTTCGCGCGCGCGCTGACGCAGCTCGAAGGCTTGCCGCCAGAAACCGAAGCGCTGCCGTTCGACAACCTCTCCGTCGGCGAACTGACGACGCTCTTGCGCGCCGAGCTCGGCGAGCGGGTGGAGGCGTAACCGATGAACGCTGCCTGGCGCGCACAAACCGCTTCGCCTTCGATCGGCTCGCAGTCGCATCTGCTCGCGCGCGTCGATCGCTTCGACCTCGCATTCCCGGTCGAGCGCATCGTGTCGGTGCACGAAGCGCCGCTCGTCTTCCGCGTGCCGAGCAAGCAGCCCGGCATTCTCGGCGCCGTCAAAATCCGCGGTGAAGCAGTTCCGGTCGCCGACGTTCGGCGTGCACTGCGTATCGCGTCGAAGCAAATCGAACACGACGATCGCCTCATCATCATCCGCAGCGCGGACGATCGCCACGTCGGCGTCATCGTCGATCAAGTGTTGACCCTCGTCGACGTGCCGGCCGGCGTGCTCCAAGGTCCAGATCCGCTCTTCGGCGACGCGCAGATCAACGGCAACATCATCACAGGCATCGCCGCAGCGCCCGACCTGTGCGCGGTCGTCGACGCCGACGGCCTCATCATCCCCGACTCGTGGGATGACGACGCCGATTCCGCCGAAGTCCTCGCCGCCGACATCGCGCCCGACCATCCTCTCGCGCATCGCACGCACGCGCTCGCTGAGACGGTCATCGCGACCGAGAAGGTCGGCACCGACGCGGCCGTCTTCACCCTGTGCGGTCAGCGCTACGCGGTGCCGATCGGCAGCGTCGTCGAGTTCTTCAGCGACGCGACGTATTCGAAGCTCCCGTTCTCGTCGTCGACGTCCGCCGCGCTCGTCAACCGTCGCGGTGAAGCGCTTCCTTTATATGATGTCAGGCCGCTGCTCGGACTCCAAGGCGACGCGCTCTCGAGCAGCGTCGACGGCGTCGTCCTCGGCGGCAACGGTTATCGCGTCGCGATCGCCGTCGACGCGTTCGAAGGTCTTGAAGTCTTGCCCGCCGCGGCTGCATCGAGCACGCGGCCGGGTCGTTACTGCATCTCCATCCACGCCAGCGAGCGTGGAGCGATCCAACTGCTCGACGTCGCGGCGCTGACCGCGGCGCCGCAGCTCAACCTGTCAGGTGAGGGACCCATATGATCCAGCAACTGCTTGCCGTCCAACAGCAAACGCTGCGCGGCAAATTGCTTCGCATACTCCTCCTCGTGCTGATCGTCGTCGGCGCGCAGATCGCGATCGCGTTCGCGCTGCCGAGGGCGATCTTCGACCGCGAGTCGGACATCATCTCGGGCATCCAGCCGATCTCCGATGCGGCTGCGAACGTCCGGCTCGACGTCCTCTCGATGATCGGCGGCACCGCGCAGTGGGGTCTTTCGAACAAGACCGAAGATCTGTCGCTCTACAACGACGGGTCGACGAGCTTGCCGAAAGACATGGCGAACCTGTCGCGACTCGGCGACCAACAGCCGACGAACGTCAAGACCGCCGTCACGAAGCTGACCGAGGCCGCGCAGGACGAATCGCAAGTCGTCCAGTCGATCGTCTCGCAGGCGCAAGACGGCACGACGGACATCCGCAAAGCGGTCGCCGGCGGCTTTGCCGAGGAACGCGACAAGATGGGTCGCTTCATCCAGGCGCAGCAAGCTCTGCAAGGTGCGCTCGATGACGAGCGTGCGCAAGACGAGCGCCAGGTGACCGAACTCTTGTGGGTCCTTATCGGCTCGCTCGTTTTCGCGGCGCTCGTAGCGCTGCTCATCGCGGGCTTCCTCGCCGGCGGCACGATCCGTGCGGTGAGCGACGCTGCGGTGCTGCTCTCGAACACGGCCGGCCTCATCGCGTCGGGCGATTTCACCAGCCGCGTCGAGTTGAAGACCGAGGACGAGTTTGAAGCGCTCGGCGAGGCGGTGAACAACATGGTCGAGCGGCTCGGCGCGTCGCTGCAGCAAGTGCAGACCGCCGTCAACGAGTCGACCGTCGCCGTCATGCAGATCGCGACGACCGCACAAGAACAAGAGCGCATGGCGACGCAGCAATCCGTCGCAATGAGCGAGATCTCGCAGACGATCCAAGAGCTCAACTCGGCGTCGCAGAACACCGCGTCGCAAGCCGAGTCGGTCTCGTTCAAATCGCAAGAGAGCGCCGAGATCGCTCGCCGCGGCCGTGCTGACGTCGAGACGAACGTCTCGATGATGCTCGCGCTGCGCGACCGGTTCCGGCAAACCTCAGACCGCATCGCACATCTCTCCGAACAGATCGCGCAGATCGGCACGATCACCCGCACCGTCGCCGACTTCGCAGCCCAGACCAACTTGCTCGCGCTCAACGCGGCCGTCGAAGCCGCACGTGCGGGCGAGCAAGGTCGCGGCTTCGCGGTCGTAGCGGCTGAGATCCGTAAACTCGCCGACCAATCGAAAACGGCGACCGAGCGCATCGACGCGCTGACGCGCGAAGTGCAGCGCGCTTCGGACGAATCGGTCATGGCGATGATCGAAGGCAGCCGTAACGTCGACGAAAACGCGACGCACGCGGCACAGACCGGTCAAGCGATCGCCGAGATCATCGAAACGCTCCAGCACACGGTCGACTCGATGCAAGAGATCGCGCTCGCAGCCAAGCAGCAGTCGCACGGCATCGAGCAAGTCACGCAGAGCATCACGTCGATCAACGCGGCGATGCGCGACACCGTGTCTGCGACGGCGCAGACGCAGGAAGCGACATCACGACTCAACGACCTGGCGCTCGGCCTCAAACATCTTGTGGCGGCGTATCGGATCTAAAGGATCGAAAGGGTCATGGATCTCTCTCCGGCCGAGCTGGCCGAACTGCAAACCGTCTTCAAGGCCGAATGCGACGAGCATCTGTCGGCCTTGAACGGATTGCTCATGAGCCTCGAGCGCCGTCCAGACGACGCCGACGTGCTCAACGAGACGTTCCGCCGCGTCCACTCCGTCAAGGGTGCGGCGCGGATGGTCGGCTTGCAGGGCATCGAGGCGATCGCGCACGCGCTCGAGACGATGCTCGCACCGGTTCGCGACGGTAAGCGCAGGCTCGAACGTCGCGAGCTCGACTTGCTCTTCGAAGGAACCGACGCCATAACGGTCTTCATGTCGACGGCCTCAGGGACGTCCAAGGAAGACTCCAAGGTCCGCGAGCTGCTCGCCAAGATGTCGACGGCGAACGGCCACTCGAACGGCGCGTCAGCGAAACCTGATGCTCGCGGAGGCGAAGTCTCTTCGTCGTCAGGTTCGGCTGCTTCGGCTGGCTCTGTTGAAAACGGCCCGAAGTCGACGCCAGCGTCGGCCATCGAGCTCGCGGTCGAGAACGTCGCCGGCGGCGAGATGGTCCGCATCCCCGCCGACAAGATCGATAAGCTCATCGCGCTGCGCGGCGAGCTCGTCCGCGCGCTCACCGTCGAAGAAGACGAACTGAAGAGCCTGTCGGCGCTCGTCGACTCGGCGCTCGACGACATCGAGCAAGCTCGACGCAAGGCGATCGGCGACATCTCGCCGATCAACGACGCGGCGACCTCGGAATTGCGCCGCCGGCGCGAACAGCTGCGTACGGCTTTGTCGCGCTTGGCAGAGCGCAACGCCCGTCGCACGAGCGGCCTCGAAGAGCTGCGCGACAGCCTTGCTGACTTGCGCATGCTCCCTGCCGGCACGATCCTCCAGGGCATGCACCGCATCGTCCGCGACGTCGCGCTCAATCAAGGTAAGGAAGCGGACCTCACGATCGCCGGCGGCGAAGTCCCGATCGATAAAGTCATCCTCGACGCGCTCAAGGAGCCGCTTATCCATCTCGTTCGCAACGCTGTCGCGCACGGTCTCGAATCGCCCGATGTCCGCGAATCGATGGGTAAGGCGCGCTCGGGCCACGTACGCATCTCGGTGAGCACCGGCACGTCGAGCGCGACGATCACCGTCGAAGACGACGGCGCGGGCATCGACTTCGAGCGCGTCCGAGATTCGGCGATCGCCAACAACTTTGCGACGACGCTTGAAGCCGAGCAGATGACCGAAGCGAAGCTCGTGTCGCTGCTCTTCAAACCCGGCTTCTCGACGGCTCGCGCGGCCGATCAATTCTCCGGCCGCGGCGTCGGACTCGACGTCGTCGCCGATCGCATCGCGCAGCTCCACGGCAGTTACACGGTCGAAAGCGTGCTCGGAAAAGGCACGCGGGTCTCGCTTCGCGTGCCGGTCAGCTTGCTCACATCGTCCGTTCTTGCGGTCAGAGCAGGCTCGCATGAAGTTTGCTTGCGCCAAACCGAGATCCGCGAGGCTGTGCTGCTCAAGCCGGAAGACGTCGTCAATGTGGACGGCCACATCAATGCGACTGTCCGCGGCGAAGTCATGCCGGTCGTGCCGCTCGCGTCGATCGCCGGCGGCGAAAGCGAAGTCTTCTTTTCGCGCGACGGCGTCAAACCGGCGATCGTCATCGAATTCGGTGAACGCGCTGCGGCGCTCGTCGTCGATTCGCTCGAAGGCGTCTCCGACGTCATCGTCAAGCCGCTGCCGAAACCGCTTGGGCAGCTCGCCGGTATCGCCGGCTGCGCGATCCTCGGGAACGGCATCCCGCTCTGCGTCCTCGACGGCGAGCACATCGTCGTGTCGGCGCACGATCGCGGCTCACGCGGCGCGGTCGTACACGCTCAAGCGCCGGTCAAGCGCAGCTTGCTCATCGCCGACGACTCGCTGACGACGCGGACACTGCTTCGTAACATCATGCTGAGCGCCGGGTATGATGTCGAGACTGCCGTCGACGGCGTCGACGCGTGGAACAAAGCACAGCAGCGCAAATTCGACTGCATCATGAGCGATATCGAAATGCCGAACATGAACGGCTGGGAGTTCTGCGAGCGCCTCAAGCGCGACGGCCGGCTCGCGGACACGCCTTTGGTGCTGATCACGTCGTTGTCGCGCGATGAAGAACGCCGCCGCGGACTCGAGCTCGGCGCGGATGCGTATATAGTGAAGGGACTGTTCAACGAGACGCAGCTCCTCGAGACAGTGGAGCGCCTTGTCGCGTGAGCAAAGCTCGTTGGGCCCGCGTGCTCATCGTCGAGGACTCGCCGACAGCCGGCCGAGTGCTCTCCGAAGGCATTAGCCGAGATAGCCGGCTCGCCGTCGCAGGCGTCGCGACGACCGCCAAAGATGCGATGTCGATGGCCGCGACGCTCAAACCCGATGTCATGACGTTGGATCTCATGCTGCCCGATCAGAACGGGCTCGGCATCATCCAGAACATCACGAATATCACCGAGCTTGCGAACCTGCCGATCATAGTCGTCACGTCGCTGCCGGCCGAGGGCGCTGATTCACTACCCTTCCAGGCGCTCGAGGCCGGCGCGACTGACGTCGTAGCCAAACCAAATGGCGACGCGGCGTCACTTCGGCGGTTCTTCGACGACCTCAACGAACGGCTCGCGTCGATCGCTGTCGCACGAGCGGTGCCGACGCATGCGCCGATCGCTCTGGCGCGCCCGATCCCGAGTGCACCGGAAGCGCACCTCGACGTCGTCGTCGTCGGCGCGTCGACCGGCGGGCCGCCGGCGATCGTCGAGTTCTTGCGCGGACTTGGCGAGGGTTTTTCGGCTCCGGTCGTCATCGTCCAACACATCGCGGCACCGTTCGTCGACGGCCTCGTCCGCTGGCTCGACAAAGAGACGCCGATGTGGATCTCGCTCGCCGACGACGGCGTTCGACCGCAGCCGCACCACGTATATCTCGCACCGGCTGGCTGCGACGTGACTTTCGCACCGAGCGGACGCCTCGTCGTGAAGAAAGCATCGCATGAACGTAAGGGAATCGCGCCGTCTGCCGATGCTTTATTCGAGTCCGCGGCGGAGACGTTCAGGTCGCGGTGCGCCGGCGTATTGCTGACCGGCATGGGTAGGGATGGGGCAGTCGGTCTCTTGAAGATGCGCAGCAGACGCGCTCGGACGTTCGCTCAAGACGAACGGAGTTGCACTGTTTTCGGAATGCCCGCGGCAGCCGGAAGATTGGGAGCAGTTGAGATGTTCGCCGAACCGAAGGTTATAGCATCACGCCTTCGAAGGCTCGTCGCGAAAAGCGAAAGGATGGCCTGATGAGCAAGACCGTCTTGCTGGTCGACGATAGCGTCACCCAGAGTTTCGCTCTGAAGTTGGCGCTCGTCCGTGCCGGCTTCCGGGTGCTCACAGCACCGGATGGGCGCACTGCCCTCAAAACTCTCGCAGCGGAGAAACCCGACGTCGTCGTCGCCGACGTCATCATGCCGATGATGGACGGCTACGAGCTCTGCCGTCAGATCAAGGACAACGCCGAATCGGGTAAGACGCCGGTCATCTTGATGAGCGGTCTCGGCGAGACGCACGACCAGTACTGGCGCAAGCACGCCGGCGCCGATCTCTATGTCGCCAAATCGGCGGACGCGAGCCGCCTCGTCAAGGCGGTCGAGGACCTGTTGGCGGGGAACGTGCCGGACCCCGAGGGCTCGGCGAACTAGTCTAGACGACCAACCAAGCACCCCCAGACCTTCTCGATCGGAGCTTCTCGAACGGATGTAGCGGTCGACCTTTATGGTCGACCGCCGCGGTTTTTGCCCTTTATGGAATGGAGCGGTCGACCTTCACGGTCAACCGCCGCGGCCTGCCCAAATGGGTCGCTTGATCATGTCCGAGAAGTCCGACTTAGGGCATTAATATAAATGATGACTCGGGGCGATTATCGCTTCCGAGAGTTGGTCCGGCTCTTTTAGGAGCCGCATCCTTTTATTATTCTTATACGAAGGCGGTACGGCCCGTGAGAAGCTCCGTCTCCCTCGATTTCACCGTTGAGCGCAAACCGAAGATCGATGCATTGTTCGACGAGCCGACCGATGACGTCGTCTTGATCGCGATCGAAGATTCGCAAGCCGGCTTGAATCTCAGGATCGCTCGTTCCGATTTCGAGCGGATGATCACCGCCGTCGATTCCCGACGAAAGGAATATGCCCGCATCAAGGGACTGTCGCAACAGTCCAAGTTCGTGGCCGACATACGGCGCGCGCGATCCGAAGGCCGGTTGAAAGAACGCTTCTTGCCGAGCGACTTGCGCGAGGCGTGCCCGGGCTGGGCCGACGCGACATACTCCGCATTCCCGCCGCAATATCGTCGCGGCAATCCGTCGGGCCACGTGCCGTACTTCGATCAACACGAAGACGGCTCGTACTCCCTGCTTGAGGAACCCGTCCCCATCGCTTCGCCGTGATCGGGACCGGCCGAGATTTATCTCGACCGCCTCGGTCTTCCAATTGTGAGGTCGTCTGCGGTCGACCATAAAGGTCGACCGCTCCATCTTTTAACTGCGCGTGGCTCTCACGTCGCGCAGGAGCGCCTCGGCGTGGCGCAATGCTTCGGTGCCTTGTTCGTCGCCGGAAAGCATGCGCGCGATCTCGATCCGCAGCTCTTCACGGTTGTCGATCATCCGCGCGGCTATCGTGATGCGATCGCGCTTCTTCGCCTTCTCGAGCGCGATGTGTTCGTCCGCGTGCGCGGCGATCTGCGCCAGGTGAGTCACGCAGAGCACCTGTACGCGGCGTGACAGCGCGGCGATCCGAGCACCGACCGCTCGCGCAGCGGCGCCGCCGATGCCGGCGTCGATCTCATCGAGGACGACGATCGGATGCGGATCGACGTCTGCGAGCGCGACTTTCAACGCGAGAAGCAACCTCGACAGCTCACCGCCGGATGCCGCGCGAGCGATAGGTCGTTCCGGCTCGTTCGCGTTGAGTGAGGCGTAGAATTCTACGGCGTCCGCTCCATCCGGACCGATGCCGTCGGTTTTCGGATCGACCGCGCACCTGAACGTCGCACCGCGCATATCAAGCGATGCGAGCTCATCGCCCACTCTTGCGCTGAGCGACTTCGCCGCTGCAACACGCAACTTGGTCAGCATCGCCGCAGCGCTTTGCAGATTTCTCTCGACATCCGCTACGGAGCGTTCGAGCGCTACGATCTCCTCGTCGCGCCCCTCGATCCCGCGAGCGGTTTCGGCGAAGCGCTCGGCTGCGGCGACGATCTCCTCGACCGTCCGGCCGTACTTCTTCTGCAGTCTCTCGATGAGCGCGAGCCGATCCTCGAGCGCATCGAGTGCGCTAGGATCATCGTCGACTTCGTCTGCGGCGGCAGCGATCGCGTTCTGAAGATCGGATGTGGCGCCTTGCGCGCCCTTTGCCGCCTCGCTCAGTTCGCGAACCTTCGGTCCGAATGAGCTGATGCCATCGAGCGCGACGGCGGCACGTCCGAGCGTCACGACGGCGCCGATGTCTGCGTCGTCAAGCGCCGCGATCGCGGCTCGCAGAGCGTTGCCGATCTTCGCCGCGTTCGCGAGAATCGTCCGCCGCTCGTGCAGTTCTTCGATCTCGCCGGGTCGCAGTCGCGCCGCACCGATCTCATCCGCCGCATATCGGGCATCCGCGAGAGTTCGATCGGCTTCGGCAGCGGACGTGCGAAGGGTGGTAAGGCGAGATACAACTTCCGCTCGATCGGCATACAACGAGCGAACCGTTTCGAGGGCTTTCGCCGCGGGGTCGCCGGCGAACGCGTCGAGCGCTTCGCGATGCAGCGCAGGCCGAACGAGGCGTGTGTGCTCGTGCTGTCCGACGACGTCGAGCAATATATCACCGAGTTCGCGCAGTTGCGCCGCAGTGGCAGGGCGACCATTGATCCGCGCACTCGATCGGCCTTGCGCCTGCATCTCGCGAGCGATGACGAGCGGCTCGCCTTCGTCGGCTGCGAACCCATTCTCTTCGGCCCAGTGACGTGCCGCATCGTTCGGCTCGACCTCGACATGAACGGTCGCTTTGTCGCTTCCGGCACGGACGACATCTGCGCCGGCGCGCGCGCCGAAAGCGAACCCGATAGCGTCGATGACCATCGATTTTCCGCTACCGGTCTCGCCCGTGAAAACGTTCAGGCCTGGGCCAAGATCGACAGTCGTGCGGTCGATGAGGCCGAAGCCTTCGACCGTGAGCGTCCGCAGGGAGCCGTCAGCGCGTCGGGCGGGCAACGCTCCCGTCCTCGTTGCGAACGGATCGCTTGATCGACGTGCCCCAGTGGAGTTTGCGCTCGAGCACGCGGAAGAAATGTCGATCGTCGAGACGCACGAAGTGCGCGGCGTGCGGCGCGCGTGCGATCTCGATGGACGAGCCCGGCTGCAGGTCGGCTTCGAGCCGGCCGTCGGCGTAGAGATGAGCCGAACCGCTCGCATCGCGCGGCACGCCGATGCGAATCGTTTCATTTGCGGAGACGACGAGCGGCCGCGAGAACAACGTG
>DASQJC010000110.1:0-9795 GCA_035631255.1 Candidatus Eremiobacteraceae bacterium
GTTCGCACATCCCGTACTCGGAAGCGCACATCTGCCTCGGCACTCCAAGAAAGTCGACGAACGCAGCATACAGCTCCGAGCGTGGCACCTCGCGCGAGCGTCCCTTGAAGCCACCCGTTTCGATCACGCGGCTTCCGCTCGGCAAGCGAAACCTGTGCCCAACCGCACGGCATCGATCGAGGAGATGGACGAATGCGAAAGCGGTGCCGAAGATGAGTGCAGGTTCGCGTCGGACGAGCGCTTCGAAGAGGGAATCAAACGCAAGCCGGCCATCTTCGATGAAAAATCCGCTGCGGGGAGCACCGACAGTATCGATGAGATGCTGCACCATGTACGACAGCGACGAATTCGGGGCATCCGCACGCGACGGCATGAGCGCGATGATCCGCATTTTCGACGCGTCGGGCAAGATGCGCCGTCGAAAGTGCGCGACGAGCGAGGCTTCGTAGAGTGCGGGCGAGTCGAGTTCGAGCGTCGACGAGCGCTCGCCGGATGACGTCGTGCCGCTCGAATGGAATTCGATAGCCGTGCGTTCGCGTGGAAAACATGCGAGACGCGCTGTCGCGAACGATGCCGTTTGAACGGCGGGGACATCCAGCCACGTCACGGCATCCTTGGGCGTTCGGCCCTGACGATCGCAAAATCGACGGTACGGCTCACAGCGCTCGTATTGATATGCGAAGCACTCGAGTGCAAGACGTTTGAACTCGGCGTCGGACGGCGTATCCGATGCGATGTAGCGCAGGATCTGTTCGTCGAGCGCGCGGGCGTCCGCATCGCGCCTGTCGTTGACATTGGTAGCCGAGGTCATGTCAGCGTCCGACTTTCGCGCAAGCGTGCGGGGACCTTTCGCAGCGCCAGAGAACATCGCGCGCCATGCCTGCGAAGCTCGTCATCGAGACATTTCCCGTCGGGCCGTTGCAATGCAACTGCGTGATCATCGGCGATGAGGTGACGAAGACCGCCGTCGTCGTCGACCCCGGTGACGAGATCGAGCGCGTGACCGACGTGCTCGAGCGTCGCGGGTTCACGGTGTCTGCGATAGTGGCGACGCACGCGCATATCGACCACGTCGGTGGGTTCGGCGAACTGAAGAAGCTCACCGGGGCAAAGACCCTGCTGCACGAAGCCGACGCGCCGCTCTACGACGAGCTTGCGATGCAGGCTCGATGGCTCGGGGTCGACCCGCCGTCGATGACAAAGCTCGATGGAACGCTCGACGAAAAACCCGGCCTTTCGCTCGGTGCCGTCACCTTCGACGTGCGGCATACGCCCGGACATTCTCCGGGTAGCGTTTCGCTCGTGCTGCCCGAGACGACGCCGATCTTACTGGCCGGCGACACGCTCTTCGCAGGCAGCATCGGCCGCACCGATCTATGGGGCGGATCGTTCGAAGAGATCATGGCGTCGATAAAATCGAAGCTCTTGACGCTGCCGGATGAGACGATCGTCATTCCAGGCCATGGTCCGCGCACGACGATCGGTACCGAGCGCAAGACAAACCCGTTCTTGGTTTAGACCGCGGCGGTCGACCATAAAGGTCGACCGCTCCTTTCAATCTTCCAAGAAAGGCCGCGGCGGTCGAGCTAAAGCTCGACCGCTACATCTTCTCTGTTGCGTTAACGTTAGAACGCGGCGCGGAGGACGGAGAGTATCTGACCGGCGCTTTCGATCGGTTTCGGATTCGTCATCATGCACGGATTGGCGAGCGCCGCCTCGGCGAGCGAAAGCAGCGCGCCTTCCTCTATACCGACGTCGCTCAGCCGTACCGGCAGACCGAGCGCGCGCATGAGACGCTCGAGCGCATTGCAGGTCTTCACCGCTGCATCATCGTCCGGTTCGCTTCGATACGCGGCTCCCAAAGCGCGACCCGCGAGCGCGACGCGGTCGCCGATCGACGAGCGGTTGTAGCGCAATGCATGCGGCAGCACGATGGCATGCGCCACCGAGTACGACACCGGTGTGCGCGCGCTAAGCGTCCGCGCGATACCATGCGCCAACCCCATCTGCGAGCGCGACATCGCGAACGCCGCGAGATATGCGCCATGGAATAACCCTTGAGCGGCTACCAGATCCTCGGGGTCGTCGCGAAAACGCGGCAACGCATCGGCGAGCCGATAGATGGACTCGGCGGCCGCGGTTTCGACGAGCGGATCACCCCGTCGGTACAAAGCCTCCGCCCCGTGCGATAGCGCAGCGGCGCCGCTCGCGAGAACAGAAGAAAGGCCGGCTCTCGCCAGCACTTCGGGATCGTAGAGAACGGTGCGGGCGCCACCGCCAGGTACGGCGGTCAGCTCCGCGCCGACCAATGTCGACGGTATCGCCACCACGGCCGGCGCCTCGCTCGCGCTCCCGCGCAGCTGGCCGGTCGCCCGCGCGCCCGCCTTTGCAAGATCGATCGTGGCGCCGCCGCCGAACGCGACGACGACATCCGCTCCGGCCGCATCGGTTCGCGAGGCGAACGACGCGACCAGCGATGTCGGCATCCTCGGGTCGACTTCGAGGAACTCGTCGGCGAGCAACGGGAGCAGCGAACCCTTTATCTCCTGCGCACCCGGATGGCCGTGCGCGCGAGGGCCGGTGACGAACATCGCCCGCGAGCTTCCGAGCAGCGCGAGCTCGTCGGCGATGTCGAGACGACAACCCCGTTTGCAGACGACGCGTTGCGGAAGAGATTGATGGGCGAATCCGAGATCGGCGGCGATGGCGGGCACGGGATTGCTTGCAGCGTTCATGCGTGCTCCCTGACGTCGGCGGTGCGCGCGATTGCGCGTAACGCCACATGTCGTTCGCGATGCGGCGCGGAAATCACTTCATATCCGACGAAGGCCGGCGCGAAAGGGAATCAGGCAGACTAAAGACATGGACGACACGCCAGCGAAGCCGGCCGCCGTAAATCCGTATCAGTACGAACGCGACGATGCGCTCGAGACGTTCGCGCGTGGCGTTATCGACGAAGCGATCGCGAAGAGCACGACCTCGCCACGCCAATTCGGATTTTTCTCGTCAGCCGCGGCGAAGCAGATCGCCCAATACGTTCTCGAGCACTTCATCCGTCAGAAGAACGACGGCTAGGAGCGCGGGCTAGATGAGCAGCTCGAAGAAGTCCTCATCTTGGGCGGGCTCTTGGAAGCCGTCGCGGAGACCTTTTCGAGGCGGCGTCCGGCGCAAAAGTTTGATCGAGTTCGCCTCGCTCGCATCGACGCCGCAACACGAGCACATGCGGTCCTCTTCCTCGAGCCGCGAGCCGCATTCGTTGCAGAACTTGATGGAGCGCATCATACCTATGTATTCGGCAGCCCGCGTCCCTCGCCGTACGATCCCAGAAACCGGGGGGAGGTAGCGGCCGATGTCCGCGCATATCGGCGACCGTCTGCCCGCGCCGGTCCGCTTCGAGTTCGGCCTTCCGCCGTCAGCCGGCGAGCCTGCGAAGGCTGTGCTTCTCGGGTCGATCGACGAAGACGGCTCAGTACGATTCGCCGTCCTTTCGACCGCTGAGATCTCAGCCGTCGACGACAAGCGGCTCAATATCGCGCTCGCGGCCGGCAGCACGACGTGCTCGAACCTGACGCAGCGCAAAGGTATATCCCTGTGGTACGTCCTCGATGCGGCAGCCTATACGATCAAGGGTCGCACGACGAACGTCGCGACGCAGGCCCAAGATGGTCGCTCGATGTTCGAGGTCGAAGTCGAATCGGTATGGCGCGATTTCCGGCCGGATGCGCCGATGACGAGCGGCCCGATGTATCGGGCGCCGCACCAAGACTGACGAGCGGAAGAAGACTAGACGGCGGCGAGCGCCTCTTGCAGCGATGGATGCACTTTGAACGCTCGCGTCACCGACGTGAGCTCGAGGATGCGCGTGACGTTGCCCGACTTCACGACGAGGTCGACCGAGCCGCCGTTATCGCGCACCGCGCGGAGCGCGGAAATCAGACCGGCGAGCCCGGCAGAGTCGAGCGCGCTCGTCTCTGAGAGATCGACGATGTGACGGTGACGGCCGTCGGCGGCGAATTGCTTGAAGCGCCGCTTCATACGTTCAGCCGCTCGATAGTCGAGGCGAGCGCCGACATCGATGATGGCGACTTGCGGACGCGTCGAATCCGCCGCAGGCATCTTGATGCTGCGAAGCGCGGAATCGAATCTATCCCGTGTCTGCATATGTTTTGCTCGACCGTCCTGATCATAGGACCCGGCATTGGTCCCACCGTGACGACGAAAGGCTCCGTCGCGGCGAGTGTGACGATCGTCAAAGTGTGACGTACGTCACGCGAGCTACCGCTCGCGCCTCGACCGTGCCGATAATCCAAGCAGGGAACCGCGGTCGACAAGAGAGGCGAGCCAGAGGAAGTGGAAAACCCGGGTCTGCGCTCCGCGCGGGAGCGGCCGAGGGCCGGTTCCGTGTATGTCCGCATGGCCGATGTCTTCGCGCGTCAACGCGGCGGCGAAGCATTTGCCGCCGTGCATCGCATTTTGTCGGAGCAAGACATCCGTCGTCTGACGATCGCGACGCTCGATGCGAACGAGTCGAGCCCGGTCCGCTTCGAATATCACGCCGATCTCGCGGAACCCCTGCCCGAGCCTCTCGACGCGCAGACGCTCGCGGTCGCGCTCGGATGCCAGCAGCCCACGCTCTTACCGACGATCGAACCGATTCGCCGCGCTTCCGTCTCCAACGGCTCGAGCACGGTCGGCAGACTCGCGCATGCGCTCGTCGCGCCGCTCTGGTGCGGGGGACGCCATGTCGGATTCATCCTCGCGCAGGCCGACGTCGCGTTCTCACCTGAGACGACCGATGACGTCACGATGCTGTCGACGCTCGTCGCGCAGCATCTCACGCTGCTTCGCGACGACGCGTATCGCGAGGTGCAGGCGCGATCGCTGTCGCTCTTACTCGAGACCGCGCGCGTCCTCGCGCGCGAATTCGACCTCGACGAGTTGTTCCGCCGATTCCACACGCTTATCGGCCGCGTCATGGATGCCTCGATCTTCTTCGCCGCGCTTCGTACCGAAGATGAGGAAGCGCTCGAGATCCACTACAACGCAGAGTTCGGCCGGATCAACAACGAGCGCATCCTCATGCCGACGAACACGGTATCGGGCGAAGTCATGCGCACGGGTCGCCCGGTCATCATCCGTCAGCCCGAGGATTGGGACCGCGTCCGTTCGGTGACGCTCGGCGATGCCATCAACCCGGCCTCGGCGCTCATCGTGCCGATGAAACTCGCGGATCGCGTCCTCGGCGTGCTCTCCGTGCAGAGCAATCGCGCGCGGGCATATAGCGAGACCGACTGCGACATCTTCGTCGCCATCTCGGAGCAGCTCGCGGTCGCGATCGAAAACTCGAAGAACCTTTTCGCGAGCACGCAGCGTGCCGAGGATCTCAACCTGCTCGTCGAAGTCGCGAACGCAGTCTCGTCGGAGCTCGACCTCCACCGCGTGTTCTCGAAGATCCACAGCCAGGTGAAGCGCGTCATCGACGCGCCGCTTTTCCTCGTCGCGCTCGACAGCGGCGAAGGCGATTCGGTCCGCCTCGAATACCTCGTCGAGGGCGACAAGGTGTTCGAGCCCGAGAAATTCTCGACGAGCGGCACGATCGTCGGCATGGTCATGGCATCGGGCAAACCGATCCGCGTCCGCAACGCAGCTGAGCGCGATCAATTGACGAATCAGCCGATCGGCTCGGGTCCGACGACCGTGCAATCGGTCGTCGCGGTCCCGATGATCGTCGGCGGCAAGGTCATCGGGTCTATCTCAGCCCAGTCGTACGAGCCCGACACGTACACCGAGCGGCATATGCAGCTGCTCAGCGCGATCGCGGAGCAGTCCGGCGTCGCCGTGCAGAACGCTCGCCTCTACGAGCACGCGCGCGTGCTCGCCGATCACGATCCCCTAACGGAGCTTTTCCATCACCGCGGCATCCAAGAGCGTCTGACCGTCGAACTCAAGCGTGCACAGCGCACCGATGGACGGCTCGCGCTGCTCATGATCGACATCGACAACTTCAAGAACTTCAACGACACATACGGCCATCCCACGGGCGACCGCGTTCTCACGACTGTCGCGACTGCGCTGCGACGCATCGCTCGCGAGACCGACGTCGTCGGCCGTTACGGCGGCGACGAGTTCTGCGCGATTCTCCCCGATACCGACGATGATGCAGCCTGGACATTCGCCGGCCGTCTCATCGCCGAGGTGAATCGCCGGCCGTTCGAGATCGAAGATGGACGAACCGTGCCGATCGACCTCTCTATCGGCGTCGCGGTCTTCCCCGACGACGCGCAGCGGCGCGAAGATCTCATCCAAGCGGCCGACGCGTCGCTCTACACGAAGAAGCGCGCCGCCTCGACGCCGGCGCCCGCGCCGGAAGCGGTGAATTTGCTCGAAGGCAACATCGGGCCATTCGCCGGCCTTGTCGCGGCGATCGCGAACAGCGGTCAATACGCGCGCACGCACATGGTCGACTGCAATCGACTCGCCGCCGCCTTCGCTCGGGTCGCCGGTCTCGACGAGACCGATCGCGACACGCTGCTGCAGTCAGCCGCGCTCCTCGACCTCGGCGAGATAACGATTCCGCGTTCGCTCTTCGGCAAACCCGGCCGGCTCACCGAAGAAGAGTACGAACTCGTCAAGACGCATACAGCCGTCGGCGCGAATATCCTGCGGATGATGGCCGGCTGCGAACAGGTCGCCGAAGCGGTCGCGTGCCACCACGAACGCTTCGACGGCAGCGGCTATCCGGCCAAAATGACCGGCCAAGACATCCCCCTTGCGGCGCGCGTGCTCGCGATCATCGATTCGTATGTCGCTCTGACCAACGATCGCCCGCATCGTCGTGCCGTATCGTCCGACGCGGCGATGCGCGAGATCGAGCGACAAGCGGGAACCGCGTACGACCCCGCGCTCGTCAAGATCTTCGCGCGCGCACTTGAGACCAACCGCGATTTGAAGGTGCCGCGCTAAAGCGATGCTTCGCGCGGTGATGAGAGCGGCGCTCGTTCTTTCTCTTGTCGCCACTTCGCTCGTGCCGCCCGCCGGTGCGTCGGCGCACTCCGAATGGGATCCCATATGCATGGTAAGGACGCCGGCCTCTTCGCCCGGCGCTCCCGGCGCTGTTCCATACACACTGCGGACACCGGAGCCGGATCCGATGGAGTTGTGGCCGCACTTCCTCAGGCCGACGAAATCGGACTACGACTCAAAGCACTTGTCCTTACCGATGAGAGATAAGGTCGGCAAGATCGTCGGTCGACTGCCTAAGGATGAGCGGCAGAACGCCAGGTGGATGTCCTATCAAGGCGACCTGCTCGTGTTCGAAGTGACACCGAATCAGTTCTGCGACGGACGCGGCACGCTCATGTCCCCAGTGATCAATAGACCTGGGCTGTTCGTCGACCCATCCACCGGCGAGGCTACCTCTGGACCTTGAGGGCCGTGTTGCGACCCGCGTTCGGCGTTCTTTTCGTCGTCGCGGCTTTGATGATCGGAAATGGCGAGAGTGTCGCTGTAGTCGCCGCAGCCACCACGCCGTCGCCGGCTCCCGTTCACGCCACGATGTGGCCGCATTTCTTCAGACTGTTGAACGCGGACTATGACAGTCAACAGCTGACGCCGCGGCAACGAGCCGTGATCAGGGACGCCGTCGCGTTGGTGTCGCAGGCCGACCGCAAGTACGTCCGATGGGAGATGTGGTACGGCGATCCCATCGTCTTCGAAGTGAAGCCTAGCCAGCTGCGGAGCGACGGACGCGGCTACTCACCGTCGCGAGTGATCAACGATCCGCTATTCTACGTAGATCCCGCAGATGGTAGCGTCTTCGCCGGTCCGCCGGACTCATCGCCACGCATCTATGCGAGCAGATGGAATCCGACATGCTTCGATGATGAACCGATTCCCGTTTCGCCGCCTCCAGCGGCTCGAGCCGTTCCGACGGCGAGGCCGATTCCGCCAAGTCCCTGGCCTGGGTTCTTGAAACCGACAATTGCAGACTACGACGCCGCGCATCTCGATCAAGCCTCTCGCGAACTGATCGACCATATCGTCGGTAGCCTGCCGCCAGCAGAGAGGCCTGATGTCCGCTGGGTTAATGATTGGGGACGCATCGAGGTCTTCGAGGTCGCGCTCGCCCAGTTTTGCAAGTACGACGGTTACAAAGCGTCGCCCGTGATCAACCTGCCTCGCACGTATGTGAATCCGCTTAGTGGCGAGTTGTTCATCGAACCGCCCGATATGCCCTAAAAGAATTGCACGCGCCTTAAGCGCGTGCAATCGGCCGGTACGGGCTGGAAAGACGTCAGTTCTCTGAAGCTTCGTCCTCTGATTTTTTCTCGGACGGTTCAGCTGGTTCGATCACGACGAGCGCGAGGGCGAAGGAATGGCCGTCATCGCGACGCACGAGAAAGCCGTCCGGACGCTTTTCGTAGAGCGTGAAACCGGCGGCTTTCGCTTCTTCGAGGCTCGGGAAGATCTTGATGCCTGCCGACATGGCGTCGCCTCGCTACGAGGCGAGCGCCGCTCGTGCGTAGGCGCTCAGGAGTATGCGTGCGTCTTCGACGCGCGAGACGACGGGGACGAAACGGGTCAGCCCGGCGACTTCAAAAAGCCGTCGCACAGTCGCGTTATTGCAGACGATCGCGACGACGCCGCCGATATCGCCGATCTTACGGACGGCGGCGATGAGCGAACCGAAGCCGGACGAATCGACCGCTTCCGTCTTCGAAAGATCGATGATACACTCGCGCGATCCTGACTCGACGAGTCTCGTCATCGAGCGCGCGAAGCGTTTGGCCGATTGTGCGTCTAGGCGCTCGCCGACAAGTACGTGATCCGTCGGTACGATCCGACGACGACCACGTTTGCGACCAGCAGCCTTATGTTCGAGTTCCATGTCCATTGCTACCATACGTGGACGAGCTGAGTGCTCGCTGAAGTTGTAACGTTGGCGAGAAGAATTTGGTTCTCGTGTGAAGATTACACCACGCGAACCTTAATTGTTACGGTGAAGCGCGAACGTGTGAGCTAGGCGTGCGACGTTTCATACAACATGACACGCGAGTGGCACGTTGATGACACGGAGATTATCGCGGAAAGGGATTTGCGCGCTAGTTTAGCTTGGCGAAACTTTCTGCCGCAGTCGTCGGAGCAGCAGCCTTGCGGTAATTATCGAGCGCGACGCGCAGCGCTTCTAGTACGCGCGTCGGATAATCTTTCTTGCGCTCCGGGTATCCTCCGAGATAGCCCTCGATATCCGCTTCGGTGATCGAAGCAGCTTCGTCGATCGTCTTGCCCTTTGCCAACTCAGTCACGATCGCAGCCGTGGCAACGCCAAAACCGCAACCGGTCGTGAAGTACGAGATATCTTTGATATGTCCGGGCGGATCGATCTTGAGATAGAACGTGTACATGTCGCCGCACGAATCGGAGAAATACTCGCCGGTGGCGGTCGGATCGGGCATCTGTGCGAAACCGGTCCGGTTCGTCACGAGCTCTTGGAACTTAGGAAAGTCCATATGTTTCTCCGGATTTGTCGGTGCCGGTCGCCGCTGCGCCGGCCGGGATGTGGAACTCGCAAACGGCGTCGCCGCGGGCGATCGAGCTGCGCTGTTCCGGTTTGGACGGCAACACTTCATTCATGAGCGTGTGGACAACCGTGCAAACTTGCGGGTGCGCGCCTGCCGTCTCCTTGAACGGACAATTGTGCTCGCGGATGACGAATCCGTCTTCTTTGGGTTCGCAATCCGCTACGACGCCTTGCTCGCGCAGGATCTTCGTCACTTCATCGACACGCTCTGGTAA
>DASQJC010000111.1:0-2858 GCA_035631255.1 Candidatus Eremiobacteraceae bacterium
TTCTGCAAGCGTCTGCTCGACGGCGATGCGCCTCGGGGAGCGGGGCGCGAGCTGCTCACGCCCATCAAAGAACGGCTCATCTGGGATCGCCTCATCAAAGACCTCGAACTTAAGACGTTTCAAACCGAGGTCATCCGAAGCGCAACCTTTGCGACAGCCGTTCTCAATCTCATCGCGCGGCTCAAGGGCGACGGCATAACGCCATCATCGTTCAAAGCGGCAGCGCCCGTCGACGCACGCCAGATCGATCTCGCGAAGCTCTACGAGATGATGGAAGCGGAGCGAGCTCGGCTCGACTTGGCCGACTTTCGCGATCTCGTCGTCGACGCGGTTCGCGAGCTCGAAAATCCGTCGTCGGCCGCTCGCGCCTGGCTCACTTCGAGGCCGCCGTTCAAGTACGTCCTCATCGACGAGTTCCAAGACAGCGATAAGATGCAGCTCCGCCTTCTCGAGACGCTCGGCGGCAATACGGCGCGCGACGTGCCGCCGACGCCTGAGATGTGCTTCGTGGGCGATTTCAATCAGTCGATCTACCGTTTCCGCGGCGCGGCGCCGGAGAACGTCGAAAAGGCGAAGACGCTCTTCAAATGCGACGAGTTGACGCTGACTCTCAATCGCCGCTCCGTTCAAGCGATCCTCGATGTCGCGAACAAGACGCCCGATCTCCGCGAAGAATCGCTGACGAAAGCTGACCCGGAGAATTCACGCTCAGGTTCGGTGCGGCTGCTGCGCGTCGAGACCATAGGCGATGAGATTTCGGCGGCCGCGGATGCCGTCGCCGATCGCGTGCGGGCGGGAACTCGCCCGAAGGATGTCGCCGTGCTCCTGCGTGTCGTCGAGCCATATCGTGGCGCGATCGCACGAGAGCTCCACGAGCGCGCGATTCCCGTCGCGGCTCAGTCGTCGGCCGGATTTCACGAAGATTCGCTGATCGCCGCGGTCCTATCGACCATCGCGGTTTTTTCGGGCGACTCCGACGCCGATGCATGGCGCCGGCTCTTGACGAACCCGCTCATCGGCTTTCGGCCGCTTGGCGTCAGCCTTGCGCTACGCGATGGTACTCTCGCGCGAACGCCGAGGCGCGCGTTCGGCGACAATCCGCCGCCCGGACGCATCGACTGGCAGACGTTCGCCGCTCGCCTCGATGCGTGCCGAGACGCGGGCGGTCCGCCGTACAACTTCGACCCGGGGGCGCTCATCAGCGCGATCGTCCGCGATCTCGATCTGCTCTGGCCGATCCGCGAATCGCGCGATGTGCCCGGTTTTGATCCGGCCGCTTCACCTCAGCGTCTCGACGCGCTCATCGAGGCCGCGCATGACATCCGAGAGATGACGGCTGCGGCGGGCGAACGTCTCGACAAACCAGCGTTTTTGAGCGCTCTCGATCACGTGCTCGGCTTCATCGGCGACCCCTACGCAGAACCGGAATCGGAGGCGGACGGCGTCGCCGTCATGTCGATCCACGGCGCAAAGGGTCTCGAGTTCGATTTTGTCATCATCCCGCTGCTCATCGACGGCATATTGCCGGCGCGTGTGCGGCCCGATCCGTTGCTTGGCAGCAGGCCGTCGACGTACGTCCGGAGCTCCGAAGACGCGGCCCTCGAGGAATATTCCATCTGGTACGTCGCGCTCACGCGCGCTCGCCTCGATGTTCTTGCGACCGCAGCTCGGCTCGGCGACGACGCCGCAGAACAGCCGCTCTCCGCTCTCGCTCAACTGATCGAAATCCGTGAAACCTCAGAGCCGATCGACCGTAGCGACGACGTCGGCTTCGCCGCGGCGTACGCGAAAGCAAGCGAGGCCGAGCGGCGTGCCCCAGCGATCGCGCGCTACATCGAAGAGCGGCCGATGCTCGATGCGTTCTTGAAAGCGGGAGCTCTCGCGGACGAGCGCCAGCGAGGCATCGAATGGCCGCTCGAACGGTTGTCGCCTTCGGGGATCGAGACGTACATGCGGTGTCCGAGGAGCTGGTTCTATCGCTATCCGATGCATCTCGCTTCCGACGATGATGACTCGACGCGCATGGGCGTCTTCGTCCACGAAGCGCTCGAAGTCTATCATTCCACTGCGAATGATTTCTCCGACGTCGTCAAGGCCGGGCTCAAGCCCGCACAAGTCGCGGAGACGCTTCTGCCGATCGCGCGCGAGGCCGCCAAGCGCGTCGCGTCGGCAAGCGGCTTGACGATCGGAGCGCCGCTATTCCGCTACGAGTTGGCGCGGGTCTCGCGTCAGCTCGAGGCATATTCCCGATGGCTCATCGACGAGGCTCGCGTTCGGCCGTTCACGGTCCTAGCGTGCGAGCATCCGATCGAGATCCAGATCGGCACGACGCGACTGCGGGGCATGGTCGATCGCATCGACCGGCTCGAAGACGGCACGCTCGCCATTCGCGACTACAAGACCGGCAAGAAGAACACGGCCAAGGGCGCGGCGACGTACCTCGTCGAGGCGCTCGGCAAAATCGACCCGGCGATCCCAGGCATCGGACTTTTCGGCGAAGCGTCGCGCGAGCACAAGTTGCAGACTTTCCTTTACGTCCGGCCCGTCGAGGCGGAGTTTGGATCGCGCGTGTCGCGAGCCGACTATCTCTATCTCGCCGGCACGAAAAAAGATCGCGGCGAGATCGAGGTTGACACGACGACGTTCAGCGATGGCGCCAAAAAGGGATCGCTCTCGTCCGCGACACTCGATGCGGTCTACGACGTCATCATCGCGGCGATCGCGCGCGAAGTGTCGGAAGGGACGATATCCTCGTTCGTCACGACCTCCGACGAAGAGAAGTGCACGTTCTGCGCTTACGAACCGATCTGCCCCGGCGCGGGCTCGATCGTCTACGGCGGCGCGGCTGTCAATACGGG
>DASQJC010000112.1:0-9687 GCA_035631255.1 Candidatus Eremiobacteraceae bacterium
GCCGCTCCACATCGCTTCCGCCGTCGATCTGAATCGTGCTCAAAGACTGATCCCATGCGCTTTCAGCGGCCGCGTGCATTTGCCCGATATCGAAACCGAAGCGGTCCGCTGCAAGATTGGCACGTGCGCCTTCGGCGCTGACGTACGACGTCGCGACGTGCGCGGTCACCTCGCTGGATTGCGAAGGGTCGAAGCTAAGATCGATGCCCGTCTGCAAACCGTCGTTCCAGACGCTCGACGATACAATCGGCCGATCGAACGCCGCGGCGAAGTATATCTTGAACGTGTTGGGTTGGCTGCAGAAAAAGCCGCTCGTCGCCGATCCTTCTATCGAGTTCGGGCCTATCGCGCGGATCGCCGAATTTGTGACGCCCGCTTGATCCGACGAAGCGTTGATGAGGATGTGCTCTGGTGCGCCTGCCGGATACGTGAACCGCCCGATTCCGGTCCGCTTCGAGACGCTCAGCTCGACCTGCACCCCGGGCTTTCCAAGTGTCACAGCGTACCAGCCCGGCGATGCCTGCTCCGACGAATGCGCGAAATCTTGCGCCGTCTTGAGCGGATCGGAAGCCATGCCCGCGACCGGAGTGAACGCGAAGTCGCCGAAGGCGCCGCATCCAGGACCGCTCAAGTGCGTGAGCGAGAACCCGGTGATCGCCGTATCAGCGTACTCATAGCCGCCCCCTTCGTTCCTCGAGGTCGTGTCCGGACTCCATTGGATCATTCCGAAGGGAACGTCGGCGCCGGGGAAATCATCGATCGTGTCGCCGGTCGGTGAATCACCCGTGCCGACGAACGGGTCGACGAGCGATGCCGGGGACGCAGCGACGTCAGCCGCGTGTGCCATCCCCGGCGCGATGAGGAGACACGCCGAGAACATCGCAGGCAGACAGCGGCGCACGAAAGCGATCAACGCGGGTCTTCGTTCGAAAGAACTCGGCTCATAGATTCGCCCGATTCTCTCACCCTCGCGCCCGCGCCCGCCCGCTTTCAATGGCAAACCAACCGCATGATGCGACGTCTCGGCGCACACATGGTAACACGGTGCCGATCGCAGCGGCATCCGGGGTTCCGTGAACGCACGCCGGATGTGCTCGCGTTTCATAGCGCTAAGCAGCGTTATGAAGCGGGATGAATGCGCCTCGAGCTTGGAATAGGGAGACAAATGAGCCGTAAACTATCGGTGGTCATCATCTTCTTCTTGTGTCTTACGGCGGTCGCCGGGCCACGCGCAGATGCCGCGGACGCGAAGCCGCCATTCATGAACCCGAACCTTCCGATCGATGTCCGCGTGAACGACCTCGTCTCGCGCATGACGCTCGAAGAGAAGATCTCACAGATGGGAAACCATGCGCCTGCGATCCCACGGCTCGGCATCCCGGCGTACGAGTGGGCGAATGAAGCGATCCACGGCGTCGCGCTCGCCGGACACGCGACCGTCTTCCCTCAAGCCATCGGCCTTTCGGCGACGTGGGATACCGAACTCATGCACACCATCGCCGACACGATATCCACCGAGGCTCGGGCGAAATACAACGATGCGATCGCGCACAACGATTTCAAAGAGCACTACGGCATCGACTTCTGGGCGCCCAACATCAACATCTTCCGCGATCCGCGATGGGGCCGCGGCCAAGAGACGTACGGCGAAGATCCCTATTTGACGAGCCGCATGGCCGTGGCGTACGTCACCGGCATGCAAGGCACAGATCCGCACTACTTCAAGGTCATATCGACTCCGAAGCATTTCGCGGTTCACAGCGGACCAGAGGTGTGGCGCCACACGTTCAGCGCCGATGTGAGCGCTCACGACCTTGCCGACACGTATACGCCCGCGTTTCGAGCCGCTATCACCGAAGGGCACGCCGATTCCGTGATGTGCGCGTATAGCGCGGTGGATGAAGTGCCGGCGTGCGTGAGTCCGAAGCTCGAAGATCTGCTCCGCAACAAGTGGGGATTCAAAGGGTACGTCGTATCGGACTGCGGTGCCATCGGCGACATCTTCACCGGTCACGGTTACACGGAGACGCTGCCCTCGGCTGCCGCCGCGGCAGTGAAGGCCGGAACCGACCTCGACTGCGGTAACGGCTACTACATCCTGCGCTACGCGATGAACGACGACCTGATCTCTCAGGACACCATCGATCGATCGGTCAAGCGCTTGTTCGAGGCGCGCTTTCGTCTCGGTATGTTCGATCCGCCGTCGCGCGTGCCGTGGTCGCATCTCACGATCGCCGACAACGATACCCCGCAACACCGCCAGCTCGCGCTGAGAGCAGCTCAAGAGTCGATCGTCCTTTTGAAGAACGACCACAATACGCTTCCGCTCTCATCCGGGGTCAAGCGCATCGCAGTCGTCGGTCCCGATGCGAATTCGTTCGACGTCTTGATCGGCAACTATAACGGTGTGCCATCGCGCTACACCACTATCCTCGATGGCATCCGCAACCGCTTCAGTAATACGACGGTCGTCTCGGAGATCGGATCGGAGCTTGCGCCGACGGTTGGCGTTCCGATCGACGAGGAATTCCTACGGCCGAGCGGCGCGTCGCCAAAACATGGGCTAACGGGCGAGTACTTCACCAATGATTCGCTCCAAGGCAAACCCGCGTTCACGCGCGTCGATCCCAATATCGACTTCGTGTGGACCGGTGGCTCGCCCGCACCGGGAGTGCCGGCCGGTCCCTTCTCCGTGCGGTGGACCGGCGATCTCGTTCCGGCCACCAGCGGTGATTATCGCTTTGCGCTGCGCAGTGAAGGCACATATGGTATCCGCGTGTATCTCGACGGCCGCCTCGTCGTCGACCAATGGACGGTCCACAGCGATGATGGTCTGACGCCTGCCATGCATCTCGATGCGGGTCATGCTTACGCCCTTCGCGTCGAGTACGAGCACCATAAGGATGAAGAAACCGCACACCTCCTCTGGGAAGCGCCGGACTTTCTCGATCGTGCGGTCTCCGCAGCGCGGTCGGCAGATGTCGTCGTCGCTGTCGTCGGTCTGACGGCGCAACTCGAGAGCGAAGAGAACAATAGGGTAATACCCGGGTTTTTCGGCGGCGACCGCACGGATATCGGCCTGCCCTCTCCTCAAGAAGATCTGCTCGAGGCGGTCGCGGAGACCGGCAAGCCTCTCATCGTCGTTCTCACTGCCGGGAGCGCGCTCGCCGTCAATTGGGCCCAGGCACATGCGAGCGCGATCATCGATGCGTGGTATCCGGGCGAGGAAGGCGGCACCGCCGTCGCCGACGTGCTAGCCGGAGACTACGATCCGGCTGGACGCCTGCCGGTGACTTTTTACAAGTCGGTCGAGCAGTTACCGCCTTTCATCGATTACTCGATGGCGAACCGGACATATCGATACTTCACTGAGCAGCCGCTCTATCCGTTCGGCTACGGCCTGAGCTATACGACGTTCCGGTACGACGACGCCACCGTCGACTCACGAGAGGTCACGGCCGACGGAAGCGTAACCGTGTCAGTCAGGGCCACGAACACGGGCTCGCGCGCCGGCGATGAAGTGGTCGAGCTGTACACGACGCATGTAGGGCTCGCGGGCGCGCCGATCCGCGCCCTCACCGCTTTCAAGCGCATCAACCTCGCGCCGTCGCAGTCGCAGCGCGTGTTCTTCCATTTGAGCGGACGCGATCTTAGCACCGTCGGGGAGGACGGTGTGCGCCGCATCTATCCAGGCGATGTGAACGTATGGGTCGGCGGCGGTCAGCCTATTGCAGGGCCCGGCCAACCGCTATCTGCAGGCGTCGAAACGACCTTGCACATCACCTCAGAGGCGACGCTCCCCGAGTAACGTCCCGACGACCGCCATCATTGGAGCGTCCAATCCGCGACGTTCCAAAACGCGCCGGACAACGACGTCGTCTGCCCATGCAAGCGGGTAGTGAAAGCGTTGAGTTGGCGCTGCTGATAGAGCAGCATGATCGGCATCGCCTCGCGCAGGATGCCCTCCAACTGAACGTACGCTTCGCGGCGTCTCGCCTGATCGAACGTGCTCTGCCCCTGTGACAGCAACGCATCCACACGCGGGTCGCAGAACCGCGACTTGTTGTAACCGTGCGGCGGCACGTTCTTGCAGGCGAACTGGTCGGTCGTGTCAGGGTCGTCTCCGTCGGTGAACGGATAAAGCGCCATCTGGAACTTGCCGCCGTAGACCGGTCCGCCGAGATCTACTGGTGCGGCAAAAACCGTAACCTGATATTGCTTGAGTGTGACGACAGCGCCGATCGCGTGCTCGTAAGACGCGATCACCGAGGAAGCGACGAGCTCGTAGGGCGAGTTGGCTTGGAGGATCAGAAGCAGGTCGAGCGGCTTTCCATCCTTGCGCCTCACGCCGTCTGGCCCGCGCTTCCAGCCGGCCTCATCGAGCAGCCGATTCGCAGCCGCTGGATCGTACGGAACATCGGTGTACACCTTGGGATCGTACGCCCACATGAAGAGTCCGCGGCCGGGTTCGTGCCCGTCGAGCGCGCCGCGATACGCTTTCGTCACCATGCTCGGCACGTCGATTGCCATTGAAAGCGCTTGGCGCACCCGGGCGTCGCTCGTTATCGGGTCCTGTGTGTTGAAGATGAGCGCGCCGACCGCATCGATGAGCGTCGCAGTCGCATCTATCCCCGAGACGGAACGGAGCATGGAGTAGTCGCCGAGATTAGGATCGTTGAAGATGCCGTCTGCCTCGCCCGTTCGAAGCTGGTTCATCGCCGTTGTGCCGTTAGGCACGAATCGCACGATGAGATGCGAGATCTTCGGCGGTCCTTGATAGTAGTATGGATTCGCTTCCATGTCGACTTCCTCGCCGTGGACCCAGCGCACCACGCGGTACGGCCCAGAGCCGATCGGTGCATCGTCGAACGGGATCCGATTAAAATTGTGATACTTCACGAGCGCGTGCTCGGGCAGGATCGGAAAGCCTTGCGGCGTCATGACGACCGAAACGAGCGGTGCGAATGGCCGCTTCAAGTGCAGGACGAGAGTATAGGCGTTTGGAGCCTCAGCGAGGGCGACGCGATCGTACGCATAGCGGCTTTGCACGTTGTTCGCCGGATCGTTGATCGCGTTGATCGAGTAGACGCAGTCCTTCGCCGTCAGGGGCACGCCGTCCGAAAAGCGCAGGCCTTTGCGCAGATGATACGTCACCGTCAAGCCGTCGCGGCTTATCCCGCCGTTCGCCAACGTCGGCGCCTCGATCGCGGCATCGCCGATCAAACGACCGCGGTCGTCGAATTTCACAAGGTACTGGAAGAGGATGAGGCCCCACTCCAGCGGACCATTCTCGAGCGCAGGATTGAGCGCGATCGGTTCGTGCTGTTGATCGATCACGAGGGTGTCGGTGTGCCGTTGGGGACCGGCGCATCCCGCGACCGTGCACGCGCCCAGGAAGATCGCCGCTGATGCCGCCGCACTGAACGCGTTGAAGCGCATCACGCCGTCTTTCCAGTTGTGAAAGCAGCTCCTGCGTGCCTGTGGTGTTGGGTAGGGTGGCGAGCATGCGCAGGCCGAGCCGCATCTTTCGATGCGACTCGGCCTGTGGCTGACGCCCCGAGCGAAGCCTCGCGCTTGCGCGTTAGTCGTTGATGGTAAGCGTGACGATCATCGTCCGCGGGCCAAGCGGTTCGGGGTACGTCGGGAACGGCGGCACGCCCGGTACGCCCTGCGGAGCTCCGAGCACCGGCAGGAGCACTTGGTTCGATTGCCCGTGGATGTTCGAGACGTTGTTCACCGCGAATTCCCACGAAATGTTGCGACTGATCGGGATGCCCGCGTTCGCGTTGAACATGACGAACGCCGGCCAATAGTCCGCATTGTTGGGTCCAAAGTACGTCGGCGAGATCGAGAGATACTTGCCGTCGTGCCAGCGGTAGCCGAGCGTGCCCGTTCCGTTCGAATACGGGATCGCTCCAGGCTCCGCGAAGCCGCCGCCCGTGAAGTTGATGCCGGCGACGATGTTCGTGGTCGTGCATGTGCCGAAGTAGTTCTGGATCGGCTGGCACGGTACGCCAGGCGTGGACTCGTAGAAGTTCGACGGCAAGCTGACGACGTACGACCGCATGAAACCCAGCGCCGCGCTCCAGATCATGCCCTGCGGCACGTCATGGTTTACCGCGATGTTCGCGCCGTCGTACCTCGTATGGACGAGGTTCTCCACCTCGTTCACGAACAGCGGCTTACCACCGCAGATAGCGCCGCATGGCTGCTCTTCTTGCTTGCGGTAGAACTGCCCCCAAAGGTTCGTCTTGTACGCATCGACCGACACGATCGTGTTCTGCTCGACGCGAAGATCGGTACCGAGATCGATCGCGAACGACTCCTCGGGCCGCAAGCTGAGATTCGCCGAATTTTCGGTGCAGAAATTGAAGCCGGTCTGACAAGTTATCGAGCTGTTCGCCGCCGAGGCATCGTTAAAGCTCGGCTCCGCGAAGCCGCCTCCGGCTGCGAGCCGGATCGCCGTGTCGGGATTCGAACGCCAGACGAGTCCGAGGCGAGGCGCGGTGTACGGGAAGCTGCGGTCGACATAGGCCGGCGACGTGCTCGGATTCGGATTGGGGATGTGGAATATACCTTTTGTCGTGTAGACGGAGCCGTCCGCAGTGAGTTTGTCCGACACCTCGGTCTCAGCGTTCAGCCGGATCTCTTGCGAATACTGATACGTCGGCGGAGGCGGACCAGGTCCGCAGTAGACGAAGATGTTGCAATAGTTGACGCCGAGGAAGCTGAACGCCGAAGCGAATGCGTTCGCATCCGAGTTGCTTCTGACATATGATATGCCGCCGCTCGTGGTATCGCTGAATTGATACCCGTAGCTTAGGAGCTCGGCGTGGTTGTGCGACCAACCGCCGTTGTCGAAGACGGACTCGCCGAAGACGAGATTGACCGGCTTCCCGTTGAAATCGACGAACGCTCCCGGGTTTGCGCAAGTCGGATCGCTGCACATGAAGCCGCTACCGTACAATTGGTATACGCCATTCGCGGGGCCAAGGTTCGGACCGGCCTCGAAATGGTTGTAGTTGCTGTTCTGCATCGCGGCCAGCCGCCAAACGCCCTTGCCGGCGAACGCGGTGATCTTCTCCTCGAGCAGGCTTCCGACTCGGTGGTTGACGCTGTTGCTTCCGTCCGCCGCCGAGTTGAGGGTAAGCAGGTCACCGGTGGGAATCGGCCCGCTGTACGGAGCGGTAGGATCGAAAAGACTCGCGTAATCCCAGCCGTTGCCGCCGCGGTCCACAGCATTCGAGCCTTCGTAAAAGATCTGAGCGGTCACGGCGGACGATGCTTTGTATGCGACCGCGGCGGAATAGCCGTTGTGCGTCCACGCTGTATTGACGAGAGCGCAGCAAACCATCAACCCTGAGATCTCGGTGTTTGAACAATATGCGTTGAAAAAATTGCCGCACACCTTTTGGTACAGTGGTGATCCGGGCGAGGGGAAGTTGTTGCACGTGAACGGGGGACCGAAATTCGGATACTGACCGCCGCATCCGAAGAACGGCTGACCGTTGATCGTGATCGGAGCGTCGCCGCCGAGGTCGGTGAAAAGCCGAGCGTTCTGACCGAGTGGCCCCGACGTACTGTAGTTATCGTATCCGAATGACACGGACGCCTTGCCGAAGATGTGTTGGACGAGCATATTCGCGACCAACCCGCCCCACGCGTCGTTGCTGAACGAGGCCTCGACGTGATTCGCAGTGAGGGGTCCCGGCGCGTGAAGCACGAGGCTGCCGCCGATCGAATTCACGATGCTGGGCGCGTCCGCGCCCGGTCCGCGTATGATGTCCGCTGAGTCGAATTGCGACGGCGAGAATTGGTTCAGGTCGATCGGACTGTCTTGTTGGGCCGGCTGACCTGACAGGGGCATGCCGTCGAGCGTCGTGCTCGTCTCGTATGGCAGCGCGCCGTTGATCGAGATAACAGCCGGTTGAAATGGCGAGCCTGGGATAAAGTTGCCACCGCCTTGCCCGCCCGGGCTTCCGCCGTTGAGCGTCACGCCCGGGATCTGCTCGAGCAAACGATTCCAATTCGTATTGCCTTCGAACGAATAGTCGCGGGGCGACACGGAGTAGACACTCGCCGGCGTCACGTTGATCCGGTTGCCCTTCCCACTGACCGTGACGCGACCGAGCGTTCGCGGATTGTTGGACGACTCCGCGCCGAACTGGATGACGACGTTGCTGTCAGCGTTGACGCTGACGCCGTCTCGGGTGATCGCGCCGTACGTCACCGAGTTCACGTAGAGGCTGTACGTACCGTACGGTACCTCCACGAAGACGAACGTGCCGAGAGAATCGGTCGTCGTCGACTGTTGGAAGGCGACACCGGCGATTCGCACCGTCGCTCCGGCCACCGGTTTGCCATCGTTCTGCACGACGGTGCCGGCGATCGTCGCGGTCTGCGCCGATTGAACTTCGCCAGGCGCGACCGGCGACGCGAAAGCGCTGCTCTGTCCGGCTAGGGAGAGAGCGACCGACATGGCCGCGATCAAAATGACCGAAACCGCACGCGAATGACGTCTCATGGATGCGTCCTCCGACGACATGAAGCCCCGCTAGGGTCCTGCTAACCCATCATGATGCTAACAAGAAGCGCATCAGACCGCATCGCGGAGTCCGCGACCGGCGGCGCTGCACGCACTTGTTTCATAACGAACGGCGATGCTATGAAACCTAAAGCTGAAATATCAGTGCGCCGCTGCCTTGGGTTTCTGATCAGAGGAGCGGATCACGTACGTCTTCAGGTGGGGGCCGATGCCGGTGAGTGTCAGCGACCGCCACTCGGCCGGAAGCCGGGTTGGACGCTGGACGATGCCCTGCGGAGTTATCTCAAGTCCGCCAAAACCGTACAGCATCGTCTGTAAAAAGCCGCCGGCTCCAGTCGCGAAGTAGACGTTCGTATCTCCCGCGACTTCGGATATCGTATCGAATGGCGCGACCTCGTGCGATCGATATCCCTTTTCGAACGTCGCAAACGCCGTCTCGGGCATCCCCAGCCGTTCTTGAAGGATCGCATAGATCGACTGGGTCATCGCCGGTCCGTTCGCGATTCGCGCGCCGTAGTAGTCGAGATCGCGTCGTATCGTGCTGGAGTCAGAGATCGCGTGCAACGGATATCCGAGCAGTTCGACGTCCGCCTGTTTCGTCTGCTGACCGTTGTAGCCCGCGTATTCTCGCACTGTTCCGTCCGGAAACTTGAGGATCGGGATGTTCTTGGCGACATTCGCCCAGTCCGGATCGGGCGCTGTTCCGAGCACCCGCGCCGCCGCACTCGCGTCCTCGAGATCTTCGCGCGCAGCCGCATTCGTGAACGCATTGTCGTCGACGTTCTGCGCGAATTCATCCGCCGCGACGACGTTGACGATGTCGTATCTTCCCGGACCGTTGCGGGTGACTCGGCTCGTCCAAAAGTCCGCCGTCTCCTTTAACAACGGATAGCCTTCGCTCTGTAACCAGTACTTGTCGTGCGTGACGCAGTAGTAGTTCCAAGCCGCGATGCCCACGTCCGCGGTGATGTGCTGCTCGAATGGCCCGGTCAGCGCCCAGACCGGCGTATCTTCTTCTCCGCTAGCACCGCTCTCCCACGGGAACATCGCGCCCCGATAGCCGTGTGCGGCGGCATTGCGTTCGGCTCCGGAAAGCCGGTCAAAGCGATATTGCAACATCGACCGTGCGATCGGGGGTTGAA
>DASQJC010000113.1:0-5569 GCA_035631255.1 Candidatus Eremiobacteraceae bacterium
CTCGCACCGCACGCCGAACTGCAGAGCTTGTATGTGACCGTGCTGCTGGTTTGGGACAGCCCCTTCCAATAACTGGCGTTGCTCATCGTATCGATCGTCGACTGCGGAGCGAGGAAGCTGCCTGTCTGCGCGTTCGTTGAGATATTACTGAAGATCGACCCGGCTGTCCCGTCACCGAAAGCGCAGGAACCGCAACCGGGCTTCGGAGTGTATGACCCACCCGCCACTATCGGCACCCACGTCGGCGTCGGGTTCGGGCTGGGATCCGTACAGATCTTCAGGTTAGTGCCGTTCTGCGTGCAGTACGCGGGAGCGGGGGTGCTGATCGCGCCGCTTTCGGTTATGTTGCCGCCCGCGCACATGGCACAGCTCGTGTGCTGCGAGTAAAACACCGTCGCAAGCGTTTCTATCCCGACATCGCGACCAGTATTTTTCGTGTATGACCAGACCAGCGTGCCATAAGCCGGCACGCTGATCGGATCAGGCGCGCCGTCGAAACCTTGCGCGACGAGCGGGTTCGGCGTGCTCACGGTGGCGGCCGAATTGTTGTGCCAATACGAATAGTAGTAGATGACGTTCGGAATAGAAGGCAGAGCGGTTTGATCGGTCGATGGCGTCGCCGGTGGCGTGGGAGGCGACGTTGCGAAGCTCGTCGAGCCCGGCGCTGGCAAATTGCTGTCGATGTCCGTCAATCCTCGGTCGATTCCCGCCTCGGCGACGTCGAAATACTGCTGCTTCGTGTAACCGGCACCGACGTTCTGACTGTTGTGCGTCGCAAGCTCGAGGATCATGATCGCGACTGCCAAGCAAATCGCGACGATCGCGAGCGCGGTCACGAGCGCAATACCGCGTTGTAGCTTTTTCATGGGTCAGTTCCTCGTCTGCAATTCGTCTGTGTACGACGTAGCGTTCGTGCGTCCGTCGACGGTAGAGAGCGCCTCGATCTGGAGGTTTACGTATTGAATGATGCCGGTCTCGGCGCCGTTCTGGCCGGGCGACGCGCCGATCTTCAAATCGAGGACGCCAGTGCCATAAAACGGGATGCCGGTCGTGATCGCCTTCGCGGCGGTGATCGCCGCGGACGCACCCGCAGCGCATGGCAGACTAGAACCCAAACAGTAAGCGGACATGCTCTCGTTTTCGAAGACACAATTAAGCTGAGTACCGGTCCGCATGAAGACCTTGAAGCCTTGCCACAATGGGGCACCGTTCTGACCATTGACCTGAAACGGCCCCGGAGGATAGCAAGCGCTGCCGTTCGTGCCCGAGTCGGCAGTCGCGACCGCAAAGGTAGTGACACTCACCGGCGATGCCGGCGGCGTCGGCAGCGCCGTCGCACCCGAGTTGTCGTAGAAGACGGAGTTCGCGTCGCTATCGTGGAGATCGCGCTCCAGCTTGAAGAGCAGGGCGACCGCATCGCCCTGCGTGTCGGTCTTCGCTTGGGCGGCGCCGACATACGCCACTACCGGCTCCAACGCGACGTAGGCGACGATGAGAAAGATCGTCATCATAACGACGCCGACGATCATCTCAGCGAGCGTGAAACCGCGCCGCATCGACATCAAGGGACCTGCGTCGTAACGACCGTGCCCAGCGTAACGGTCTGCGTGACACCGCTATATGGCCACGTGACATCGACTCGAACGTCGTAGTTCCCAGTCGTGCCGATCGGAGAGACGGTGAAGGATGCGGTGAAGTCGCCCGCAGATGCCAATTCAGGCGGCGGCGACGAAGACGAATAGTTGCCCACACCCGAGAAGAGCGAGTACCCTTGATCGATCGGCAATGTCACCGCGGTCGGCTGTGAGGTCACTCCGCCGCGGATCTGCTGCCTGACGATCTCGAGTTCTTGTTGACCGAACGTCACCGCTTGCAACTCATCTGCGCGCAGCGAGATGCGCGACTGCGAATATGTGTAGGTTGACGTGAGCGTCAGCACCGCTACGAGCAAGACGATGAACGCAACAAGCGCCTCAGCGAGCGAAAATCCGCGGCTGGGGTTGCGATAGGGGAAAGCGGCCACCAGGCCTCCTCTAAGCCGACCAGTTAAGCACTTGTAGTTCTGGGCTGCGGTGGTGCATGCCTGGGATAGAATCATCCAAATGCCCTTGTAAACCCGCTGTTTTCGGCATCGCCATATGAGGCCGACGGCAGCCGCTCGGTTGCCGCCTAAGCAACGTTTGCTGTGAAATCGCTGTGATGTAGGTCACTCAACCGTCACCGCCACGGTGAAAAGGTTCCCGATCTGGTCCTCGACGGTGACCTTCGCCTTTCCGACACCGACAGACGTGACGACAAACGTGTTCGGCGGGCCGCCGGGCGCGACGGTCGCGATCGACGTATCGCTGCTCACCGCGCTCAGCGTGCTCGGCCCGTGATACGTCGCCGTGAGCGTTTGCTGTTGACCGGTGCCGGTGAACGTCAGCTTCGCCGGCGAGACGCTCAACGTGTTGACGATGTACACCTGGAGAATGCCGCTGTTCATCGCCGTCCAGACATTTCCGTCGGATGGCTCGGTCAGATCGAGCATCAGCCCGTTGACATTGAACGGCGACGTGTGGCCTGTCAGCGTACCGTTGTTCTCGTTGTATTCGGCGATCACGTTGGTGTCCGTCGTGAACCAGATATGGCCGTTCGGTCCTGTGATCATGTCCTGCGGCACGAGTGGCGTACCGTACGGATTGTTGATGACGGTGACGGCACCCGACGTCGTCATCTTCGCGATCGAACCAGAACTGCAGTTGAAATAGAGAAGGCCGTCGGTACCGACTGTCAGGCCCTGCGGTCCGCTACAGCCCGCTGCTGAGACATCGAATTCGGTTATGACATCCGTCGTCGGATCGATGTTCGCAACCTTATGCTGGAAGTATTCGGTGAACCACACTTTGCCGCCAGGGCCGTTGACGACGCCCGCTCCCGAGTTTTGGAACTCACCGGACGGATAGGCGAACTCCGTTATCACACCCGCAGTCGTTATTTTCGCGAAGTGCGCTTTCTCAGCGAACCAGACGTTGCCGTCAGGCCCGACTGCGAGGCCGTTGTTGCCGAGATTATCGCCGCTCGGCGGGTCGTATATCTTAAAAGCTCCTTTGGTCGTCAGGACGCCGATCAAGCCGCCACCGTTCTTCGGATCCGAGCCATCGGTCGTGATGTAGAACTTGCCGTCAGCGCCCGTGATCGGATAGAGCGGCGCAAAGCTGAACGTATTGCCGTTCTCCGTGAAATGGAGCACGAACGATTTCGTCTTGCCGGTCATCATGGTGCGCACGAGTGCGTCGCCATTGTTGTCCGAGAACCAGACGTTGCCGTCGGGACCAGTGGTGATGCCGCGATAGATCGTGGACGTCGTGTGCGGCGTGAACATCTTCCAGTGGCCCTGCGACTTACCGTTCTGGATGACGTACGGCGTGACGACTTGCGATCCGACCGGTGGAGTCGCGGATTGATGTGCTGTGCAGCCCGCCACAGCGATGAGTAAGAATGCGAATGCAAGACGACGCATGATGACCGACACCTTTCTCGCCTTGTCGCTTTGCGGCGGGGTCGCGCGCTCTTCCTGTAGCCTGTCGGCCCATCGGAAAGGCCATCCGGCGTTCATATGATAAGGCGGTTTTTTGCCAGGCGGATGCCGAGTGGGATGAGAAATACGCGGCCGCACATCACCACTCACGCCTCTTGAGGTATGACCGTGACGAAAACGACGAATCGGACTTCTACTATATTGATGCTTGGCGTTGCGGCGATCGCGGCGACGCTCGCGGCATGCTCGCAGAAAGCGCCCGTGACGACCCAGAGCAGCGGCACCGGCGCGACCAACGCTGGCGGCACAGTCGCCGTGGCCGCGGGCACCGACTTCTATGGCAAGCTTCAGGCGCCGATCGGCTCGAAGACGAGCCACGATGGCGACACGTTCGCGCTCGACCAGACCGACACGTTCCTTCACAAGAATGCGGCGCTTCACGGCGCGGTCGTCGAAAGCCATCTGACGAACATCAGCCCTGCCGGCCCTGCACATAGCCCGTCGATGACGCTCGTCTTCGACGACATCAAGCTGCCGGACGGCACGAAGTCGCCGGTCGACGTCCAACTCGTGTCGGTGAACGCCTTCGAGCCGAAGACGCATCACCTTCGGACGATCGGCATGATGATCGCCGGCGCGATGGCCGGACACGCTGTCGCGAGCCACAGCCACGGCGGCCTCATGGGCGCTGCCGCGGGCTACGTGCTGTCGCAAGAGCTCAAGACCGACATCGCGGTTCCCGCAGGTTCCGTCATCGAGCTGAAGTTCAAGTCACCGGTCACCACCGGCGGCTAACCCCTCAGTAGATAAGGAGCGGTCGAGCTTTAGCTCGACCGCCGCGGTCTTCGCGATTCGATAAGGAGCGGTCGAGCTTTAGCTCGACCGCCGCGGTCTTCGCGATTCGATAAGGAGCGGTCGAGATTTATCTCGACCGCCGCGGTCTTCGCGATTCGATAAGGAGCGGTCGAGCTTTAGCTCGACCGCCGCGGCCTATTCTAGCTGGGCGTTATCGTCGTGGGATTCGGAACGTTCGGGGCCGCGTCATACGCCTGCTTCACGTACCACCGTAGGCCTACGATCGTTCCGACGGCGAGCGCGAGCAAACCGCTCCCGATGATCGCTTCAAGCGGCGTGACCACCGGCACGCCGTTCGCGCTGACTGCGGACTGTCCGGGTGCACCACCGACCACCCAGCGGATGGCGAACCGAAGCGCGAGCACGCCGATGAAGATCGCGATACCGATCGGCTTCTGCTTGATGAAGACCGCCTTGCCCGGCTTGTCGATACGAAGCGTCGTGTGGTTTCCTTGATACAAGCCGATCCCGACTCCGATCCCGAGCCCCACGACAGCCGCAATCGGTGCGAAGTGGCTTCCAGCTATGGTGTCTCCGACGACGACAAAAATGGTCAGCAGGATGAAGATGATCGGGAGTATCCACAGACTGCCGAGCATCCATCGCTGCTCTTGAGTCGAACGATAGATGCGGAACCCTAGCAAAAGGATGATGACGCCGACGATGATGAGCGTCTGCATTTGTTGTGGCGACATAATGCCGACCGCAATACGCACCCGACTGGAAGAATACCTATTCGCCACCCCACGAAAGACCGCGGCGGTCGAGATAAATCTCGACCGCCTCAATCCAGCGTCATGAAAGGCCGCGGCGGTCGAGCTACAGCTCGACCGCTACAGATCTCCTCGCTAGAGCTCGTAGTTCGGATGCCACTCGCCGCGGCCGCTCGGCAGCAAGTCGAAGAGATTCCAGACGGGCGAGAGCTGATCGATGCCGCGCCAATGCGCCGGCGACATCGACGCGAACTTCTGATAGAAGTGGCGGACCGTGCCGTTCTTGTCCTTCGTGAAGACGCTGATCGCCGGCGCTTGTGCTTCGTTCTTATCCTCGACGCCGAAATCGCGGTTGAACGTAGTCCCGTAGCTCGACAGCAGCCGAATGTTCTTCCAGCCGCGGCCGCGCGCCCAGGCCTTCAGCTTGCCGATCGGCGCCTTCGTGACGAGCGCGAAGTTCGCACGCTTGGTGACATACGGC
>DASQJC010000114.1:0-20386 GCA_035631255.1 Candidatus Eremiobacteraceae bacterium
GTTCGAAGTCGACGAATTCGAAGAGGACGGCGCGGGTCCGTCCGACGAGTTGGCCTTCGACGCCGCGAAGATCATCGTCGAGCGGCAGATGGCGAGCGTCGCGCTCTTGCAAGCAGAGCTCAAAGTCGGGCATCCGCGCGCCGTGCGACTCATGAAGATACTCGAAGAGTATCGAGTGGTCGGGCCGTCAGAAGGCACGAAGCCGCGCAAGATCCTCGTCGGCACGGGAGACGTCGACACGCTTGCGACGATTCTCGCACCCCGAAGATCAGAACAAACACTGCTGTAATCTAGCAAATGTGGTATTCCGAGCGCAGCTCGGAGCCGAGCTTCGCTCGGCATACCACACTGCCTCAGGACAGCTGAGGGCAGGGCGGGCGCGGCATCCGCAGAACCGCTCGGACATGGCCTTCCCAACGCTCGACTCGATCGCGGCCAAGGTACGAGCGCACGAACCGCTGACCAGAGAAGACGGCATCTTCCTATATAAGGAAGCGCCGTTCCATGCCGTCGGCAAGCTCGCGAACGAGCTTCGCACCGAGAAGAACGGCAATCGGGCCTATTACGTCTTCAAGCGCTACCTCAACACGACGAACGTCTGCTACGCGGGCTGCAAGTTCTGTTCGTTCGCCGCGCACGAGAAGGAAGAGCGCGCCTACCGGATGTCGATCGATGAGATCATCGAGAAGGCGTGCGCAGAGCCGAACGACTACGACGAGCTGCACATCGTCGGCGGGCACGACCCCAAGCAGACGAGTCTCGAGTTCTGGATCCCGATGATCGAGCAGCTGCACGCGCGCATTCCGCACGTCCAGCTCGCGCTATTCACCGCGGCCGAGATCGACTACATGTGCAAGCGCGCGCGCTGCTCGTACGAGGAAGGCTTGACGCGCATGCGCGACGCCGGCCTCACCTCGCTCAACGGCGGCGGTGCAGAGATCCTCGTCAAACGCGTCCGCGATATCGTCTGCCCGCGCAAAGCTTCTGCCGAAGAGTGGCTCGAGGTCCATCGCGTCGCGCATCGCCTCGGCATCATGACGAATTGCACGATGCTCTACGGCCACGTCGAGACGATCGAAGAACGGGTCGAGCACCTCGCGCTCTTGCGGGAGCTTCAAGCGGAGACCAGCGGTTTCAAGTGCTTCGTGCCGCTCGCGTTCCACCCCGAAGAGAACGAACTCGAAGAGTACGGGTGGACGCAAGGCATCGACGACCTCAAGACGATCGCCGTCTCGCGCCTCATGCTCGACAACATCGATCACATCAAGGCGTATTGGATCTCGTACGGCATCAAGCTCGCGCAGCTCGGGCTGCACTTCGGCGCCGATGACATCGACGGCACTGTGAACAACGAGCAGCAGATCTATCGTGACGCCGGCAGCAAGACCGACCAGAGCACGCCGTCCGACCAACTGCGACGCGCGATAGAAGAGGCCGGCTTCGTGCCGACGCGCCGCAACCTGCTCTACAAAGTGATGGAACCGGCGACGGCATGAGTGGTGAGCCGCTGCGCTGCGGGCGCATCTCGTACACGAACGACTTGCCGATCTACGCCGCGTTCGACGCCGGCGCGGTCGAATGTCCGGCGACCCTTATCTCGGGTGTGCCGACACAGCTGAACCGCATGCTCGTCGACGGCGATCTCGACGTAAGCCCCATCAGCTCGTTCTTCTGCGCCGAACATGCGGGCGATCTGCTCGTCCTTCCCGGCGTGTGCATCGGCTCTCGCAAGGCGGTGCGTTCTATCTATTGTATATCGAAGACGCCGCCGCGCTCGCTTGCGGGAGTTCCGATCGCCGTGACAGCGGAGAGCAGCACCGGACGCAACCTCTTCGCGACGGTCTGCGCCGAGCGCTACGGCTTCAAACCGCTCTACGAGGAAGCTGAAAATCCGTTCGAAGCCTACCGCAAAAACGGCTCGCCGTGCTTGCTCATCGGCGACAAGGCGATCGACTCGTATCTCGCGGCCCATCGTGACGATGCTTACGATGTCGGCGAGCTGTGGCACGAACTGACCGGACTGCAGATGGTCTACGCAGTGTGGGCCGTGCGGCGCGACGTCGCCGAGCGTCGAGCGGCCGAAGTCGACGCGCTTTCACGTTCACTCGTCGATGCCGCCGCTTGGGGCATGGCGAATCTCGATCGTGTCGTGGCCGAGGCACAAGCGGACGTCGCCCGGCCTGACGGCTTCTACTCCGAATACTATCGGACACTCGACTTCGATTTCAACGAGAACGCGCGCGTGGGATTTGAAAAGTTCTGCTCGCTCGCAGCGAAGCACGGACTGCTCGCAAACGCTCCCGAACTGAAGACGTTCACAAAGGATCTCGCTCGTGTCTGACGTCAACGCCCTGCTCGATCGAGCCGCCGAAGGCGGACGCCTCTCCTTCGACGAGGGCCTGCGCGTCTATCGCGAAGCCTCGCTCTACGACCTCGGTGCCGCGGCACATCGCCGGCGCACTGCGCTTTTCCCCGGTGACGAAGTCTCGTACGTCATCGACACGACCATCAACTACACGAATATCTGCGACGTCCATTGCACGTTCTGCGCGTTCTTCCGGCCCGAAGGGCACGCCGAAGGCTATACCATGTCGATCGACGAGGTGCTGAACCGCGTGCGCTGGGCTGCCGATCAAGGCGCCACGCAGATCATGATCCAGGGCGGCGTCAATCCGCAGATCCCGATCTCGTACTACGTCGAGCTGTTCGAAGCAGTCGGCAAAGAGTTCCCGCACGTCGACATCCACTCGCTTTCGACGAGCGAGATCTGCGGCATCGCGAAGCGGGAATCGATGACCGTCGAAGATGTCCTCAAGACGCTGCGCGCCGCCGGTTTGAAATCGCTGCCGGGCGCCGGGGCCGAGATCCTCGTCGAGCGCGTGCGCAAACGCATCTCGGCGCGCAAGATCGACGACGATCGTTGGATCGAAGTCATGCGTGTCGCGCAGCGGCTCGGGATGCCGACGACGGCGACGATGATGTTCGGATCCGTCGAGACCGATGCAGAGCGCATCCAACATCTCGACGTGCTCCGAGAGCTGCAAGACGAGACGCACGGCTTCACCGCGTTCATCCCATGGTATTACGTGCCGTTCAAGACGCCGCTCAAAGGCAAGGAAGCGAACGGTCTCGAGTACTTGCGCGTGCTGGCGATCAGCCGGCTCTATCTCGACAATTTCGCCCATCTCCAATCGTCATGGCTGACGCCTGGCATGAAGCTCGGGCAGCTCGGGTTGATGTTCGGCTGCGACGACATGGGCGGCACCATCCTCGAAGAAAAGGTCGTGACGCTCGCGGGCAGCACGAACACGGCGCACCGGAGCGATCTCGAGCGCGCGATTCGAGCCGCCGGCTACAAGCCGGTCGTCCGCGACACGTATTTCAAGAAGCGCGACTACCCGCTCGCGACCTCCGCGTAACTCTACACGACGAAACCTGAGATAAGGAGCGGTCGAGCTAAGGCTCGACCGCTCCTTAGACGAATCTTCGAAGGCGCTATTTCGAGGCGGTTCGGAGAAAGTCGATGAGACTCTCGACCGGCGGGGGCAGATCTTTGCGGTCGATCATCGCAGTCAGGTATGCATCCTTGGCGGCGTTCGGCGCGAATGCGGCGAGGCGTTTGAGGAATGCCCGAAGATTGAGTTCGCTCGAGTACCCTGCATCCGGCCCGAGCGCTTTTCGGAAATTGAACGACTGGGCGAGCAAGTACCAGACCTCCGGAACGCCGGAGACCTTGAGCGCAAGCGCGTGCTGCAGGTGTTCGGTCGAGACCGAGACGTCTTTGGTCGCTCTCGTCGTCACGACGGGCATTCCGATCGCAGTCGTGGCAGCGAGGATGCCGACGTCGAGCGTTCGCGATGCGTCCTTGGCGGTGCCGAGCTGCTCGTGACGGATGCGCGCTCCATGCATTGCCGAGATGGACGCAGCGTCGACTGCGCGCGCACCCTCGACGCCGCGCAAACTGATCGACAATGCGTGCGCCCCATCGTCGAACGTCAGGATTTCGATGCGCGCGTTCGGCGGCGGAGCGTACGATTGCGGCTCGCTCATCGCGAGGCGACCTTGAAGAACTCCATGAGGCTGCCGAGCGGCGGCGGAAGCGGAAGATCGGCGAGCAACGCCGTGACGAACGAGTCCTGAACGGCCTGAGGCGCGAGCGTGGTCAGCTTCTCGAGCAGCGCGCGAAGGTTCTGCTCGAGCGTGTTGCCTGCTTGCGAGCCGAGGCTCTTGCGGAAGTTGAACGTGTCGGCGACGAGGTACCACAGCTCGCCGACCTTCGCCGCACGTATCGCGAGCACGTACTGCGTGGCCTCGGTTCGGGTGAGACCTTCCTTGCCCATCATCACGTCGACGAACGTCGGCGATGTGAGCGGCGCGGGATGGAGACCCTCGCTTCGGATCTCAGCGCCATGGATCGCGGCGATCGAGGCCGGCGAGACGATGCGCTCCGAACCGCCGTCGTCGAGCTGGACCCGCAGCTGATTGTCGCCGAACTCCATGCTCGCGATGCGCGCATTCGCCGGCAACGAGATCTGGAAGTCGCCCGTCTCTGTCATGTCGACCACGGATCCGAAACATAGTTGAACACGTGCTGATCGGGATACAAGCCGCCCACCTTCGCTTTCGTGATCGAGTTCATCAATGAAAGTCCCTGGGCGTTCGCCTGAGTGATCGAGATGATATTGAACGGCGCGAGCGGATCGTTCGGATTCGCCGCGGCCAGTTCTATGATGAGCCCGTCGGTCTCATCGTAGTAGTCGCGCGTACGTGTGTCGGTCGTGCCGACGACGGTATCGTATGCGTCGCGATGCCCCGTGCGCTTCGCCTTGTGCGCTTTGAACGCGGCCTTCATCGCATCTTCCTGGATACCGAGCTTGAGGCCGAACGGTCCGACGTACGTCGGATCGTCCGCGACCGTGATCGCGACGACTTTATCGTTCTCGAGAAGCACTTGACCGAAGCCGTACGTCATGACGTATGCCGACAGATTGTTTGGCAGGGAGAACGGCGTCTCGTTCGATGGCTTTCCGAGAATCGACTCGACCTGGTTCTTCGACATCCCGTGCTCGACGCCGGGCTTATAGCCGTTCGTCTGCGGTGCCTGAGGTCCGCATCCGGCGACCATCGCAACGGCGCTCAAAGCCGACGCGACTTTGACTGCGACGACCAGGCGTGAACGAACCGTGCGGGCGCGGGTTTCCGGTTGCAAAAGGGGTGTCACACCGACCCCGTACCGGATTGCGAGAGGCCCATCCTTCTTATCGCCCCGCTTCGCGAAGCGAGCTGTGACGGCAGCCAACCGCGAGGCAGGCTCCAGCCGTGCCCTCAGGCCTCGATGATGCCGCTCGCGACCACTTCGTCTCCCGAAGCGTCATAGAGCACGAGAAGCTGCCCGGGCGAAACGACCGCGGCGGGTTCGCGAAGACGGACGACGAGCCGATCGCCGTCGAGCGACGCATCAGCGACAATCGGCTTGCTTCTATATCTACAGACGGCGAGCAGGCCGCCATTTCGCGACGCGCTCTCGAAGAGCTGATGCCGCAACACGTTTGGCCGGCTGCACAAGATCTCGATGCGCTCGAGATCTTCGCGTCGACCGATGACGACCGTGTTCGCCGCGCGATCCGTCTTGACGACGTACCAAGGGCCGTCACCGAGACCGGATGTCGCGATCCCCCGACGTTGACCAACCGTGTAACCGAGCAGACCGTCGTGTGCGCCGACGTGATGACCGTCGACGGTGACGAGCGGACCGGCGATCGCGCCGTCGGGATGCCGTTCGAGGATGAACTTGCGATAGTCGCCGTCGACGAAACAGAGATCCATCGAGTCGGGCTTGTCCGCGATCCCGATCGCGAGTTCGCGCGCTGCTTCGCGCGTCGACTCCTTAGTTCGATCGCCGAGCGGTGTGATGACCGACGCGAGCTGATCCGCGCGCAGACCCGCGAGCATGTACGACTGATCCTTAGACCGATCGACGGCCCGACGCAAGTGGACACCGTCCGCTTCGTTCGTGATGCGCGCGTAGTGGCCGGTGATCATCGTCGTCGCGCCGACGGCGTGCGCGAAATCGAGAAGCGCGCCGAACTTGACGAGGTTGTTGCATGCGACGCACGGATTCGGCGTCCGGCCCGCGAGATATTCGTCACAGAAATAGTCGACGACGGCGCGATGGAACGCGGCCTCGAAGTTGACGACGTGATGGGCGATGCCGAGCGAGGCCGCGACAGCGCGCGCATCTTCGTACGCGGTCGGACCGCAGCACTGGCGCGCCTTCTCCGCGATCTCGCCATCGCCGGGTGTGAAGAGCCGCATCGTGACGCCGACCGCCCGCGTGCCCGCCCGGACGGCGAGCGCCGTCGCGACGGCACTATCGACCCCGCCGCTCATCGCGGCGAGCGCCGTCGTGCCTGGCCGCACGTCGAATTCGGCGCGAAGGCGATCAATGTCGGAGGTCACAGTTTTGGCTTCCACAATGCGTGATCGCAAGGACTCACGTGCTTGCTAGGTAGGGTCCCACTAGAGGACTAGAGGTGATGGGATGTAATTTCTTCGGCCCGGCACTCGCTTCTTTTTCGCAGCGCCCGAACACTTGATTGACGCACATTTTGGGGCGTCCGAACACATGGCAGAGATCGGATCAGAGTTCAGATCGGCGCGCGAACAGCTCGGCATGACGACGGCTCAGGCCGCGCAGCGCCTCCATATGCGCGCGATGTTCGTCGACGCCCTCGAACGCGAAGAGTGGAAGACGGTCGGCGAACCGGTCTACGTCCGGGGCTTCATCCGCAACTACGCGCGACTGCTCGGTCTCGATACCGAAGCGTTCGTCGCAGCGTTCAATAGATCCGATTTCGCGGAAGCGCCGCCGCTCGATGAGACGTTCGAGTTCGAGCGCCCCGCGCGCAACCGATTCCGCTATCCGTGGCTGCTCGCCGGAATGTCGGCGCTCGCCATTTTCCTCGTCCTCAAAGTCGTGTGGACGATGGTGACCCCGAGCGCGGCCGGACATTCGGAGTTGCATGCACCCGCGGCGACCGCGATGGTGACGAACGCACAGCCGGCGCTTATTCCCGGCGCGAACGCGGCGGCGCGGTCGCAACAAAACGGTGTCGACCTCCGGCTCGACCTCACGCAGTCGTGCTGGCTCTCGGTGACGGTCGACGGCAAGCGCGTCGTCTATCAGACGCTGCCTGCCGGCACGGTGAAAGAATTCCATGGCGTCCGCGAGATCACGATGCGCGCCGGCAATGCCGGCGGCGTCGTTGCGACAATAGACGGGCAGCATATCGGCACCCTTGGCGGTCCGGGGCAGGTCGAAGACCGCGTTTTCGCAGTGAAGACGCCCCCGATCGGCCAAGACGGGGTGCATGAGTGACTTCTCCTTCGATATAGTCTCCAAGGTAGAAAAACAAGCGCTCGAGGACGCCGTCAACCAGGCGGCGCGCGAGATCGCCACGCGTTTCGATTTCAAGAACTCGAAGTCGTCGATCGAACAGAGCGGCGAGGCCATCACGATCATCGCCGACGACGATATGAAGCTCAAGAACGTCGTCGACATCCTGCAGACCAAATGTGTCAAACGCGGCGTATCGCTCAAGGCGCTGCGTTTTGAAAAAGCGGAGCCGGCCTCGCAAGGCACGCTCCGCCAAGTCGTCAAGGTCGAGCAAGGCATCCCGACCGACAAGGCCAAGAAGCTCGTCGCGTCCATCAAAGACGCGAAGCTCAAAGTCTCGACACAGATCCAAGACGAGCAGCTGCGTGTCTCGAGCAAATCGAAAGACGACCTGCAGAAGGTCATCACGCTCGTAAAGTCGATGGACTTGGACTTCCCAGTCCAGTTCGTGAACTACCGATAGTGGCGATCGCATCCAAACCATCTAGTCCATCGCGGCCGGATCGCGTCTTCCTCGCGAGTCTCGGCTGCGCGAAGAACCTCGTCGACAGCGAAGTCATGCTCGGCCGTCTCGCCTCGGATGGCTGGGCGCTGACGACCGATGCCGGCGATGCCGACGCGATTGTCGTCAACACGTGCTCGTTCATCGATCCGGCGAAGGCCGAGTCGACCGACGAGATCTTGCGTTATGCGGGAGAGAAGCGCAACGGCCAACTGCTGATCGTCGCCGGATGCCTCGCGCAGCGATACGGTGCCGAGCTTCGCGAGCTCGTCCCTGAGATCGACGCCGTCGTGGGTACCGGTGCATTTCCGAAGATCCGTGAGATCATCGAAGAGGCGCGAAGCGGCGCGCGTCCGCTCCATCTCGAAGATCGCGACGAGTACATCGACCGGCTCGGATTTCTGCCGCGCGTCGTCACGACGCCCCGCGCGACCGCCTACTTGAAGATCTCTGAAGGCTGCAATCACATCTGCGCGTTTTGCATCATCCCGACGCTGCGCGGCTTAGGCAAGAGTCGCACGATCGAATCGCTCGTCGCAGAAGCAACAGCGCTTGTTGAAGGCGGCGCACAGGAGCTCGTCATCGTCGCGCAAGACACGTCCGATTACGGCCGCGACATCGGGATGCGCGATGGGTTGGCGCAGCTCATCGAGGCGTTCGAATCGATCGACGGATTGCGCTGGGTCCGCCTGCTCTATCTCTATCCGACATCGGTGACGAAGCGTATCGTCGACGCGATGCGTGCGTCGACGAAGGTCGTGCCGTACGTCGATATGCCGCTCCAACATTCGCATCCGCACGTGCTCAAGGCGATGCGGCGGCCGCCGCAGCCGGAGCGCTACCTCGAGCTGTTCGATGAGATAAGAACGGCGTTGCCTGGAGCGACGATACGCAGCACGTTCATCATCGGTTTTCCAGGCGAAACAGACGAACACTTCGAGCACATGCTCTCGTTCATCGAGCGTGCGAAACTCGATCGCGCGGGTTTCTTTGAGTACTCGCGCGAGGAAGGCACGGCCGCATACGCGATGGGCGATCGCGTACCCGTGCGCGTGAAGCGTGAGCGCATCGGGAGAGCGCGCGACCTCCAGCGTGCGATATCGAATTCGAACGACGCCGCGCGGATAGGCGAACGGCTCGAGGTGCTCGTCGAACAGCGCCGTTTAATCCCAGCGTCATCAACGATCCGCCAAGCGCTTGGGACACGTCTGGTCTCCGTCGGCAGATCGATGCGCGAAGCGCCCGGTGTAGACGGAAACGTCTACATCGCCGGCGAGCACTTGATCGGTTCATTTGTGAACTGCACGATCAACGGGCATACTGAATTCGACCGATTCGGGACGCTCGCGGGGTAAGGGGGGCCTCTCGGCGCGCAGTCCGAACTTGCTTGCACCGTAGGGAAGGCGATTTGAGCGAAGATACGAGTGACGAGCGGCTCGATAACGAGCAGCCTCTAGATCAACAGAGGCCGAGCGACGCCGCACAACCGGTCGAGATGAATCTCGACCGCTCCTTGGTCGAGACAAATCTCGACCGCTCCTCACTGCCCCGCCCCCGCAAGCGCACGATCGGACTTGCCGTCGCGCTTGCGCTTTTGTGCGTTTTCGCGACGGCGGTGACTGCGTTTATCACGGTCAGGGGCGGCATCAAGCAGGCCTTTATAGGTATGTTCACTCCCGATCTGCCGTCCGTCTTCGGCAAGGATCAGATCCGCGTCTTGGTCATGGGCGTCGACGACAACTGGACGGATAGCGACGAGGTCTACACATCGGACTCGCGATCGGATACGAACATCGCTGTCGACATCAACTTGCAGACGCACCAGATCGGAGTCGTCTCGATCCCGCGCGACCTCTGGGTCGACATCCCGAAGGATGGCTACGGCAAACTGAACGAGGCGATCGCCGACGGCGGCCCCGAACGGACCGAAGCAACGCTGCAGAGCAATCTAGGAACGCCGCCTTTCGACTACTATATGGTCCTGAACATCAACGCGACGAAAGACGTCGTCGATGCGATCGGCGGTCTCGACGTCGACGTCGAAAAGGACATGGACTACGACGACAACTGGGGCCACCTTCACATTCACCTAAAGAAGGGCATGCAGCATCTCGACGGCGATCAAGTCGTCGGCTACATCCGATTCCGCCACGATCCCGAAGGCGATTTCGGCCGCATGCGTCGGCAGCGCCAAGTCGTCTCGCTCCTAGTGAAGCGGATGAAAGATCCGTCGATCGTCACGAAGATCATCCCACTCATCGGCATCGTGCGGCAGAACGTCCGCACGAACTTGTCGTTCGATCAGATGCGCGCGCTCGCGCTCGGGCTCCAAGATGTCACGCCGCAGATGGTGCACCAATCCGAGGTGCCGGCGAACGTCGGATGGACGGACGGCGAATCCGTCTTGTTCGCCGACCAGTCGCAGGCGCAAGCGATCATCCATAAGTATCTCGTCGTCGGCTTCAGCGACGCATTCGATCCGTCGACCGTGCACGTGAAAGTCGAGAACGGCTCGGGCACGCCGGGCGCCGCATCGGCCATGGCGGATTATTTGCGCCGCCGCGGCTTCACCATCGTCGAGACCGGCAACGCGTCGACGTTCAACAATCCGCGCACGAAGATCACCGGCGCCGATCAGAAAGTCGTCGCGGAAGTCGTCAAAGATCTCCCAGTGCACAACCCGGCGATATTGGTCGGCGCGGTGCAGGGCGGCGACGTCGACATCGTCGTCGGTCAGGACTACCGGACCCAATAACGGCTCGGGCGTGAAGCGCTTTCTGATCGCCGCGGCGATAGTCGTGGTCGTCATCGGACTGGTCGTCGGCGTGCGGCGCTGGATCCATCACGCGCAGCTCGAGCTCGTGCCCGTTCTCGTTGTACCGGGTGAAGACACCCACGCCGTCGTCGATCCGCCGCCGAGCGCGATCGCGTCGCGGATGATGCTCGACGTGCGTGATGCATTGTCGCCGCCCACTCGTCCGCGACTCGCGGTGCTGACGTTCGATGACGGTCCCTATCCGGTCGAGACGCCTGCGCTTGCCGACGAACTCGCGCAACTGCACGTGCCCGCAGATTTTTTCCTCATCGGTCGCGACGCACAGCGCCAGCCGGCGATCGCAAAGCGACTTGCGGTGCTCGGGAACGAGACCGGCAATCACACCATGACGCATCCCGAGATGTCGAAGCTGACGTACGCGGAACAGCTCGCGGAAGTCGACGATGGAGCGACGGCCGTGCGAAAGGTGACGGGCCGGATCGTCACCTACTTCAGGCCGCCGCACGGCAATTATGACGAGGATACGATCAAGGCGGCGCTCGATACCGGAGAGACGGTCGCGCTCTGGGACGACGATCCGGGAGATTGGCGAACGCTGAGCGCCGACGAGATCACGAAGATCGCGGTCGAGCAAGCTCGCGCACCGGTCGTCATCTTGCTCCACAACGGTAAAGACGCGACGATCGACGCGCTGCCCGGCATCGTCACGGCTTTTCGGCGAGCAGGCTATCGATTCGTCACCTTGAGCGAGCTGCAGAAAGATTTGCCCGTCGACGAGATCAACGATCCGATAAAGGTATCGCTGTGAAACGACAGATCATAAAGACGAAACCGGTGCAGCCGTATCGCGTCGCGCGTATCATCATCGCGGTCATCGTCATCATAATCGTCGCTGCGGTCGCCTTCGAGCTATGGACGAGGACGCATGCGACTCATTCGCTCGCGGCCCACGCCGGATTTGCGATGCAGGACTCGCTGAGCGCACCAATGAATGCGCCAAGCCCCGTCGTCCTACGCTGAAGGGGATGCCGATGCAGATCTATATCAAGGGTCACGGGCTGCACGTCACGGATGCGCTGCGCGCCTACGCCGAAGAGAAGATCGGCCACCTCGATCACTATTTCGATCACATCATCGAGGCGCACATCACGATGCGCACCGAGCGCAACGTGCAGATCATCGACGTCACGCTCCACGTGCGTCACACCATCATCAAAGCAGAAGAGCGATCCGGCGACATGTACGCCTCGATCGATCTCGTGCGCGATCGTCTCGAGCAGCAGATCCGCAAGTACAAGACGCGGCTCATCGACCGCCATCATCGTGGCAACGGCAAGCTTGAGAGCGAGACCGGTTCGGCGCCGCCGCCCGACGTCGATGAATCGCCGCGCATCGTCCGCTCGAAGAAGTTCAACGTCAAGCCGATGAACGCGGAGGATGCGGCGCATCAGATGGAGCTGCTCGATCACGATTTCTTCGTGTTCGTCAATGAGGATACCGAACAGCTCAACATCCTTTACAGAAGGAAGGGCGGCGATCTCGGCATCATCGTCCCCGTCGTTTAGGCTCGGACTAATAGAGGATGGAGCGGTCGACGTTAATGGTCGACCGCCGCGGTTTCGCTATGAGCTGAAGGAGCGGTCGAGATTCATCTCGACCGCCGCGGTCTAGTGGATGCGACGTCGAAAGCTCGGAATTCCGGCGGGTAACGTCTTGCTTGTCGCCGAAAAATGGTAGCTAGAGTCATGTTCCTTCATCTCATCATCGTCGCAGCGCTTTTATCGACCGGCTCGCACGGCGGCCGAGTCGCGGCGAGCCATGCGGCGTTCGTCTATCGGATTCCGGCGGCAGCGCAAGCGGTTCGCTTAAGCACGCGCGCGGTATCGGCTCGTCCGAAGATCGAGCGGACGATCACCGCTGAGACGCAGGCGACACCGCAGCACCGCTTCAGCCTCACGACGCAACTCCGGCGCTGACGAACGGCTGAGGGCCGCATGGCCCGCCGTTTTTGTCACCATCACCCGGAGGTCGATACCCCAGTGTCATCCATTCTTAGCACGCTCAAGACGTGGGTCGACGGCAACGACCGCGAGGTCGCCCGCCTGCGTCGCGACGTCTCAAGGATCAACGAGCTCGAACCGTCGATGCAAGCGCTCAACGACGAGCAGCTCGCAGCGAAGACGGCAGAATTCAAGCAGCGCCTCGAGAACGGCGAACCGCTCGACGCCCTCCTCGTCGAAGCGTTCGCGGTCGCGCGCGAAGCCGGTAAACGCGCGCTTGGCATGCGACACTTCGACGTCCAGCTCATCGGCGGCATGGCGCTGCACGAAGGCAAAGTCGCCGAGATGCGGACGGGCGAGGGCAAGACGCTCGTCGCGACGCTTCCCGTCTACTTGAACGCGCTCGAAGGTCGCGGCGTCCATCTCGTCACCGTCAATGACTACCTCGCCAAACGCGATGCCGAGTGGATGGGCCCGCTTTACAAGTCGCTCGGCTTGTCGGTCGGCATCATACAGCATTTCTTGCCGCCGCCCGAGCGCCGCGCAGCGTATCAGAGCGACGTCACGTACGTGACGAACAACGAAGCCGGCTTCGATTACCTCCGCGACAACATGGCGCCGCGCATCGATTACTGCGTCCAGCGCGAACTGCACTACGCGATCGTCGACGAAGTCGACTCGATCCTCATCGACGAAGCGCGCACCCCGCTAATCATCAGCGGTCCGCCCGAAGCGGTCCTCGGTCCGGGCTATAAAGACACGTCCCACCTGTACGAGCACTTCGCGCGCAACATCATGCCGCAGCTGCACAAAGACGAGCATTACAACGTCGACGAAAAGCAACATGCTGTGCCGATCACCGAGGCCGGCGTCGCGACGGTCGAGCAGCTGCTCGGCGTGCAGAACCTCTACGATCCGGCGAACCTCGAGCTGACCCATCAGCTGATGGCGGCACTCAAGGCGAAAGAGCTCTTCCGCAAAGACGAGCAGTACGTCGTCAAAGACGGCGAGATCATCATCGTCGACGAGTTCACCGGCCGCCTCATGTATGGACGCCGCTATTCCGACGGCATCCATCAAGCGATCGAGGCGAAAGAAGGCATCAAGGTCAAGAGCGAAGATCAGACGCTCGCGACGATCACGTTTCAGAACTATTTCCGCCTTTACCATAAACTCGGCGGAATGACCGGAACTGCGAAGACCGAAGAACGCGAGTTCCGCGACATCTACGGACTTGACGTGCTCGTCATCCCGACGAACATGCCGGTGAAGCGCAAAGACCACGACGACGTCGTCTACAATCACGAAGACGGCAAGTTCCGCGCGGTCATCAACGAGATCATCGAGATGCATCAGGCCGGACGGCCGGTGCTCGTCGGCACGCGCTCGATCGAGAAATCGGAGCGCCTTTCCGCGATGCTCAGCAAGCGCGGTCTCGAGCACAACGTGCTCAACGCGAAGTATCACGAGAAAGAAGCCGAGATCATCAAGGACGCCGGCTTCGCCGGCAAGGTGACGATCGCGACGAACATGGCGGGCCGCGGCGTCGACATCAAGCTCGGTGAAGGCGTGCCCGAAGCCGGCGGCTTGCACATCATCGGCACAGAGCGCCACGAATCGCGGCGGATCGACAACCAGCTGCGCGGCCGCTCGGGCCGGCAAGGCGATCCGGGATCATCGCGCTTCTACGTCGGTCTCGACGACGAGCTCATGCGGATCTTCGGCGGCGATCGCATCCGCGGCATCATGGAGCGCTTTAAGATCGACGATGACACGCCGATCGAAGCGGGCATCCTCACCGCGAGCATCGCGAACGCGCAGAAGAAGGTCGAAGCGCACAACTACGAGACGCGCAAGCACGTCCTCGAATACGACGATGTCATGAACAAGCAGCGCACCGTCATCTATGGCGAGCGCCGGCGAGTTCTCGAAGGCCACAACCTGCGGCCGTCGCTCACCGAGATCGTCCGCTCGAAAGCCGAGACGGCGGTCGATGCGAACTGTCCGGACAACGTCCATCCGCACGAATGGGATCGTAAGCAGATCCTCACCGATCTCGAGCCGTCCGTCCACGGCATCAGCAAGCGCATCACCGCGTCGGAGCTCGAACCGCTCTCGAAGGGCGAGATGGTCGAGAAAATTGCAGGCGCCGGCGACGACGTCTATACGGATAAAGAAGATCGACTTATCAAACGCTACTCAGAGCTCGACGAAAACGGACTGCGCGAAGGTCTACGGATGCTCGAACGCGGCACGATGCTCCAGATCATCGATCGCTTGTGGATCGACCATCTCTACACGATGGACAGCTTGAAGCAAGGCATCGGTCTACGCGGTTGGGGCCAGAAAGATCCGCGCGTCGAGTACGAAAAAGAAGCGTTCGATCTCTTCGAAGATCTCAAGGTCTCGATCCAGGACGAGTTCCTCGGTGCGATGTATCAGGGCGATGACTTCCACCTCGTTCAACAGCAACAGCAGCCGCAACAGGCAGCGCCGACGCAAGCGTTACCCGACGCCCCGTTCGAAGCGCCGCATGCGCAAGCGCCCGCCGCCGACCGCACGCTGCCGCTCGATCAGAACGCCGCGCGCCGCTTCGATCGCCTGCACACGAATCGCGATGAGTCGACGGTGCAAAAGCCGGTGCGTAAAGCCGACGGCAAGGTCGGCCGAAACGATCCATGCCCGTGCGGAAGCGGTAAGAAGTACAAGAAGTGTCACGGCCTTACGGCCGTATAAAAAGCTCCGTGCCCGCAAACCCGTTTGCAGCTGTCAGACGGCAACCGTCGGGCTCGGGTTCGGGCGATTTCATACGAATCCAGCTCGATAGCTAAAGCAAGATCGCTTGAGTTCGGTCTCCTCGCGTGCTATTCTAGTTCCTGAGTCCTTCAACGCCTCGATCGAACAACTCTTTACGTCGTTGCGTGAGAAGTGCGGGGTTTATGAGGTGCGCCGGTTCAGCATCGCCTACGTCTTCAGTGTTTTTGTTTGCACGTCGTATCTGATTGGATGTGCCGCCCCTAGCAACTCGACACAGGATCCCCGCATCGTTCGAGCCTTTTCAAGCCCTGTTCAGGGGAACGCTGGGAGCTGGACAGTGGTCGCACCGCTTCCGACCGGACTGTCAGCTCTCGCAGCCGCAACTTCTCCGTCTCACAAGGTCTACGCGGTTGGCGGATATACAGGCGTCCTTCGTAGCTCCAACCTCCTCGAGGCATTTTCACCATCAACAGATGCGTGGGTCGCAAAAGCGCCGATGCCGACAGCACGCCTGGGCCTAGCCGCGGCGTTTATCGGCGACCAGCTCTTTACGGTAGGTGGGGTAAACAATGGCTACGTGAACACCGTTGAAGCTTACAATCCTTCGACTAATACTTGGGCAAAACGAGCACCGATCACGCCTAGGCGCTGCTGCGCGGCGGTGGGCGTTTCGAACGGCATCTTGTACGCGATCGGCGGCGAGAACCTGAGCGGCTTACTAAATTCCGTCGAGGCGTACAATCCGGTGACCAACAGCTGGTCAGCGAAGAGCCCGATGCCAACACCGCGATCATATCTCGGGGTCGGCGTTGTGGGCGGAGTGATCTACGCGGTAGGCGGTTACGGTCGCCACGGCGCGTACCTCAACGTCGTCGAGGCTTACGACCCTTCGACCGACACCTGGACCACAAAAAGCCCCATGCCGTCGCCAAGAGGCGCGCTTGCCGTCGCTGTGGTCGCTGGCGTCCTCTATGCGGTGGGCGGGAGCGACGCAGGCGGCCCCGTCAACACGCTTGAGGCCTACGATCCGAGCACCGATACTTGGTCCAGCGATCCGCCGATGCCGACGGCGCGGCTGGCACTGGCGGCTGCGGCTGCTGACGGCAAGCTCTACGCCATCGGCGGCAGCTTGTCCGACGAAGTCGATGCTTACACCCCGTAGCCGACGGCCGTCGGCTCAGCCGTAACAAACGCTCGACATGCAGCGTCCGTTCCCGATAAGACGGAAATCTCACCCGTGAAATCGGCTCTCGCAAAGCGAAATGACGCGCGCCGCGCGCGAAATGCGCATTGAAATGTCCGCTTCGCTGATGCAAATTTTTTTCTCGCCGACGGAAGTTGGCTACGGCACAATGACGTTCTTTAGCATGAAGCGGTTGAATCCCGTGCGTCTCCCCTTGAGATCGCGCAGCGGCGCGACATTGCCGTTAGCGTTTTGAGGAAACGTTTTCACGCCGTCGGTGCACGTGCAATTGTTCCAGAAAGAGACGTAGACGTCACTTCCCTTGAGGTCGATTCCCTCGGCGCTACCGACCATGTCGGTCGCAGGCCCCGTCACGTCGGCGACTGGGGTCGCATCGCCGTTCGCTCCTCGCGCGAACGCAAGATACGAGCCCTGCTGCGCGACGAAGACTTCTTCACTCCCGTTCTGGGCAAGCGCCTCGTCACCGTTTAGAAGCGTGTTCGGGCCCGTGATGTCGATGAAAGGCGCCACGTCGCCGTTTGAGCCGTATGAGAACGCCAGAATTTCATTGTCTGAGTCTGCAACCCAAATTGATCCGCCCGGATCGACAAAAATTCCGCGTGGTTGCGTGATTCGCGTATCGGGCCCACCGATCACTGCGATCGGCACGGCGTTTCCTTTTTGGAACCTATTGAACTCGAGAATGCACTCGCAAGCGGAGCCGCCGTTGGCGCGATTGCCCGTGCTCGCAACGTATATAGTTGTACCTCGCGTAGCGATCCCCGTGGGTGCGAAAAGCTGAGTCCTGTCACCCTTCACCGTCGACGTTGGCGGAGTATCACCGCTAGCGCCGCTGCTATACACGGTCAGCGACGCGGTGGCATCGCTTGACGTGCCGTTAGCGACCCACATGTTTCCGAAATCATCAGTAGCAACGCTGCTGGGATGAAACAGACCGGTATCTGGCCCGACTAAGACCCTTAGCGGCGCGACGTTCCCGTTCGCTGTATTCCTGAATACCGCGACCTGACCGTGACCGCCACCGGGGCTGTGCAAGAAAGCGACGAACATCTGGCGATAAAACGCAGGGCTGTCAGCCTTAGAGGACGCGTCACCGGAAAGCAACGCGCGACTACTGGATCCCGGGTTCGTATAGGAGCACCCGACAACCCCGATTACAGTCGCCAACAGCAGCGTTAGGCGTATCAATCGCAAGACTCGGACTCCGCTAAGGCTTATGAATCGAGCTTGGAACCTATGGGATATAGACATTTACGGCGCCGTTGCCGCCCTGCTGGATGAGCCACTCGTTGCCATCAGGACCTTGCGTCAGGTGGTCGACATAGACTCCTTTGTGGGCGTGCATCGTGATTGTGCCGCCAACGGTGATCTGCCCCAAGTCCCCTGCTGAGAAGTAGAGCGACCTTGGACCTCCGAGAGCGATCGATCCGGAGTCTACCGCCGCATACTCGGTCATCTGACCAGCCGTCGTCACTTTGACGATTTCGCTTGCGGGCTGAATGCCGTTCGTCGCTGCGACCCAAAGGTTGCCATCGGGGCCCGCGATAATGCCGCCGGGATATCCGCCGTTGCTGGACGGAATCGAATATTCGGTTATCGCGCCGCCGGGCGTCACTTTGCCGACGTGGCCCTCATAGCTCTGTGTATTTGCGTTGTATGTCTCCCCAACGAACCAGACGTTTCCATCGGGGCCACGAGTGATCGCCGTGACGACCTGCGTGAGGGTCAGCGGGAACTCGACGAAGCTGCCGGTGGTGGTCATTCGGCCGATCACCGCTGCCGTGCCGCGCCGGTTCGTGGCGCCGTACCACACGTTGCCGTCGGCTCCGGCGGTGACGCACCACGGGGCCTCTTTCGAACTCGTCAAGGGAAACTCGGTGATCGGGCCTGACGGCACCGCGATCTCAGCGATCTTGCCGACGCACCCTTCCGCGAACCAAATATTGCCATTCGGTCCGAGCGCGGGACCGCCGGGGCACGACTCCGCTGTCGGTGTCATAAATCGGTGCTGTGTGCCGTCGAGACCGATGCGGATGATGAAACGATGGCGGTACTCGAAGCGCTCGAAACACGCCGCGGGCACCCACAAGGCCGACACGCCGTCCGAGGCGACGCCGAAGTTCAAACAGTTCGTCGACGGCAGGGTGCGCCAATGGGTGCTCCCTGAATCAAGCAAGCCTTGTTGTGCAGCCGCGATCGCCGCATTGGGAAGTGGTGCCGAGGCTTGCGAACACGCGGAGCAGAGCATCGCGATAGCAATGCCGATGAGGGCGGCCGCTCTATTCATGAGGATCTCCCAAGTTCGCCGTGATGCCCTTAACAATTACGTTACCCAAGAACGGGTCGTGTTAAAGGCCCGCGCCCTAACATTTCTTTGAAAGGACTGCTCGTTCTCGTTATCGTCGTGGGCGGCGGCTTGTACCTGATCGGTACGCTACGACTAAACCAGAGATATGCGGTCTCCACTCCGTCGCTTGCGATCCCGACCGCTTCGCAAGGAGCGGTTGTGTTTTTTCAGGTCACCGGACCTTCTCGCTCGGAATATCCGGCGCGTTACCTTAAACGTCCGCCCAGGGAAAAAGTGCAGCGCTAAGAACGCCTTCTGCATGAAGCGCAACCTCGTATTGCAGGTGACGTCGCTGCTTTCCATTCTTTTTGCGTCACTTCACCTCGTAGACGACATCGTATACGGGTCGGAAAAAGGCGTGGCATCAAACCTTCTTATGGTAGTTATTCTTGCCGTTTGGCTTTACGGAACGCTGATGCTGCCCGAACGTCTCGCTGGATATATCATCATGCTGGTCGGATCGCTTCTCGGACTGACTATCTTCCTGGTGCACCTAACCAACCCCGGGGGACTTGCAGGGATCGAGATCGGCAAATTGAGCGGAGTCTTTTTCTTCGTCTGGACGCTCCTTGCGCTCGCGGTTGTTTCTATCGTGTCGCTCACGGTCTCAGTGCACGGTCTCTGGAATCAACTGCGCGCGAAGACGCACTAGGTCACCCGCTCGCGCGTAAGGCGAGGCTTCGGGCCGGATAACAATGCCATTCCTCATCTTGAAGATCGCGATCGCGCTTTCTGCTGCGTTCTACATCACGAGGCAGGTGCGCAAGCCGGACCGATGGCTCGGCCGAGTCTTCGCTAGTTTGATGAATAGCTCTCACTCCAATCTCACCGATTGGGGACTAACGCATGTCCGGATCGAGCGGAATGCCTCGATATTGGACGTCGGTTGTGGCGGTGGCCGAACGATAGAGAAGCTTGCAGCCATGGCGCCCGATGGGAACGTGTTCGGGATCGACTATGCACCCGGAAGTGTGGCTGCGTCGCGCGCGAAGAACGCAAAACTCGTACGTGGCGGCCGGGTGACGATCGAGCAGGCGACGGTATCGCATCTGCCATTCGGTGCGGATGCGTTCGATCTCGTCACGGCGATTGAAACGCAATACTATTGGCCCGACTTGGTCAATGACATGCGCGAGATAGCGCGCGTGCTCAAGACCGGAGGAGCGCTCTTGGTCATCGCGGAGACGTACAAGGGCGCAAAATACGATTTTATCGAAGGTCCGATCATGAGGCTTCTCGGCTCGTCAAGCCTCAGCGTTCAGGATCAGCGCGACCTATTCGCGCGGGCAGGATTCGGTGACGTCGAGGTCTACGAGGAACGCGCAAAAGGTTGGATCTGTGTGAAAGGCGTGAAGAAAGCTCCGGACGTATGAGCGTGCAAGAACGAATCAAGAAGTATATTGC
>DASQJC010000115.1:0-4314 GCA_035631255.1 Candidatus Eremiobacteraceae bacterium
CCATGCGATCCATCTCTTGAGAATCTCCTCGCCGCGGACGGGGTCGCGCGGGAAATGAGCGTGTGCTGGAAAGATGACGTATTGCACTTCGACGCCTTCGTCGTGAAGCGCGTGATAGAACGCGTACACTTCGGGTGTTGGAACGCGATAGTCGCCGGTGTCGGACATGAGCAGCGTCGGCGTTCGGACGTTTGCGACGGCGCTGATCGACGACTCGTCGGCGTAGAGCTTGCGGCCTGCGGTGCTCCACGGCCCGGTTTCCCCAGCGATGGCGCGCTCGTAGTAAAGCGCGTCGGAAAGGTTGTCTTCGGCTGTCCAATCCGTGACGGGCGCGCCCGCCATCGCGGCCTTCCATATCGTGTAGTGCGTGATGAGCCACGACGTCAGACAACCGCCTTCGGACCAGCCGCCGACGAAGATACGATTCGGGTCGACCATGCCGGTCTTTTCGAGCGCGTGGACACCGGCGACGATGTCGCGACCCGGACCGGCGCCGAGATCGCCGATCGTCGCTTCCATGTAGCGTGCGCCGAGGCCGTCGCTACCGCGATAGTTCGGCTCGAACACCATCCAGCCGCGCGACGCGAAGACTTGCGCGAGCCCGCCGTAGCTCGAGTCGAAGCTGAGTATCGATTCCGCCGTCGGACCGCCGTGGATAAGCACGACGAGCGGCGGCTTCGCGTCTGCATTGACGCTCTTCGGCGGCATCGTGAGGATGCCGTCCTCGTTGAAACCTTCGTTTGACCACGTGAACGGTTTCACCGCGCCGAGGTCGAGCGATGCGATGCCCTTGTTGAAGTCCGTCAGGCGGCGCGGCTGCTTGTCATTTGGTCCGAGGACGTAGACCTCCGCCGGCCGCGTCGCCTCGGACCCGAGGATCGCGAGCACACCCGTCTTGCTCATCGTGCCGTCGAACAACGAGATGTCGCCGAGCGGCGCCTTCTTGACCACGCCATCGCTGTCGATCGCCCACAGGCTCGAGCGGACGCCGTCGTCGCCGGCGACGAGCAGCGCGCGATCGTCGGGTGTCCAGAGCAGCGGCGAGACCTCGCGGTCGATCGTCGCCGTCCAAGACTTACCGAGTCCGCCGCCGGCGGGCGAAACGAATGCCTGACTCTCGTGCGCGACCGTGCCGCCCGGTTCGAAGCCGTAGGCGATGCGCTTGCCGTCGGGCGAATACATCGGACCGGCTTCAAGTTTCGCCCGCCCGGTGAGTGCGCGCGCGGCGCCGGATTTCGCGTCAAACACTTCGATAGTCGTCTGATCGGCATCGCCCGAGTAGAGAGAGTGCTGCACAGAAGCTGCGATCGAAGCGCCGTCGGGCGACCAGGAGAGCTGCGATATCTGCCACGATCTTTTGGTCAGACGCTTCGCGCTGCCGCCGGCCGCAGGGATCGTGTAGAGTTGTGAGCTTACCGGCACCGACGTCGCGGTGTAGTCATTGTCGCCGACTTCGAACGCGTCGAGATGCGCATCGATCTGCTTCTTGTTCGGCGCATCGTCATCCGCGACGAATCCGATCGCCTTGCTGTCCGGTCGCCATGCGAACTCATCGACGCCGTTCTTCGCTTTCGTGATCGCCTGCGCATCGCCGCCGGCCATCGGCATGACCCATATTTGGACCTGTGCATCATCGCCTGAGCCCGCCAGTGCCAAAAACGCGATGCTCTTGCCGTCCGGCGACCAGCGGACGTTGCTGATGTTCTTGCGATCGTACGTCAGCGGCCGCATCGCGCCGCTCTCGACGTCGACGAGCATGAGCTCGTTGTCGCGTTGATCCTTGACGTAGTTCTTACGCGTCGTGACGACGGCGATCTTCGACCCGTCGGGTGAGATCTCTGGCGTGCCGACCCCGACGATCGCGCGAAGATCGGAAAGTTCGATCGTCCGCGCCGACGCTTGCGTGACCCCAAAGTATTGTGCGGTTGCGAACGCGGCGCAGAGCGCGACGACGGCGAAGGCGGCGCGCTTCATGATCCGCCTCCTGCGCTCGCTGATGAGCTTTGCCCGAAGTGGTCGGCGATCCAAGAGATCCAGCGTTGGTAGACGTCGTCGCGCCGCACAGGATCACCGGGGCTGTGACCATATACCGGATACGCCCAGAAATCGACGGGCACGCCGTTCTCTTTCAGCGCATGGTACATCTCGTACGATTGTGTGATCGGCACGCGGGTGTCGCCGACGTCGCTCATGATGAGCGTCGGCGCCTTGATCTTGCTCGCATACGTGAGCGGGGACTGTGCGAGGTACGCCGCCATCGATCCATGCGTCCACGGCGAGGATAGATCCGGGAATCCGTAGCGCACGCCGACGTTGTTATCGGACAACGCGTATTCGTCGACAAGGTTGTTCACTGCGGCGCCCGCGACGGCTACCTTCCAGATCGAGTAGTGGCCTTCGAGCCACGACGTCATGTAGCCGCCGTACGACCAGCCGGATACGGCGATCTTCGATTCGTCGACGATGCCCAGCTTCTCGACGGCATCGACGCCTGCCATGACGTCACGGCCCGGGCCATCGCCCGCATCGTTGAAGATCGCGCGCCAATACGCGTTGCCGAGGTCGTCGCTGCCCCGATAGTTCGGCGAGAAGACGAGCCAGCCGCGAGCTGCGAGCAGCTGCGTCAACGGACCGAACGACGTGATCGATGCGCTGTTCGGACCGCCGTGGATGTTGAGGACGAGCGGATACTTCTTCGCCGCGACAAAGCCGGGCGGATACGTGAGCACGCCGTCTTCTTGAAAACCGTCCGGGCCTTGCCACTGGATGGCGGACATCCGGCCGTAGTCGATCGCATCGTCTGGAGCGTTGACATCCGTCAGCCGCTTCGGCGTCGAGGTCGGTGAAGCCATGTACCAAAGCTCGGTCGGATCATTCTGCTTCGACCCGGTGAACGCGATCGCTCCATCGCGGCCGACATCGGCGTCGAGCCAAAACGCTTGAGAGGGCTGGACATCGCCGGTGGCGATACGCGTCGCCGTTCCGGAAAGCGGCTGTATCCACATCGCCGCATCGGTGCCGTCGTGCGCTGCGACGAGGAGCGCTTTGCTCCCCGGCATCCAGATCGCGCGGACGATATGGCGGTCGAGCGCCTTCGTCGCCTCGACGCCGTCACCGCCTGCCGCCGGTGCGACCCATATCGACTGGATATTCAGCGGGTCGCCGTCGTGCGGATAGTCGTAAGCGATACTCGTGCCGTCCGGCGAGTATTCGGGAAAGCCTTCCCACATCGTATGTGAGGACAGCTTGCGAGCCGCACCGGTCTTCGCGTCGACGATCTCGATGGTCGAACGGTCGTTGTCACCGTAGACCGGGCTTTCGAGCCTGGTTATTGTGATGTGCGAGCCGTCCGGCGACCACGATAGCGGCGAGCCGGGCGGTCCCGGCGGCTCCGACGCGGGAACGCTCCACGAACCCGACGTGAGCCGGTGATCCGAGCTGCCGTCGCTATTCACTAGCCAAAGATGCGACGGTACGGACGCGGACCGGTCGAGATACGCGTTATCGGTCACGACGAATTCATCCCGGTGGTCTTTGATCGCCGGCGCGTTCGGCTGCGAGTCCGGTGACACGTAGGCGATCTGCGCACCGTCAGGGCGCCACGCGAACTGCTCGACGCCGTTTTTCGCATGCGTCACTTGCAGTGCGTCACCACCGTCGAGCGGCATGACCCAGACCTGCTCTTCTTCATCCGGCGGGTCGCCTGCGAGCGAGACGAACGCGAGCTTGTCACCCGATGGCGACCATCGCGGCGAACCGACGCCATCCCGCCCGTCCGTCACCGTCCGGCTCGCTCCGGTCGCGACGTCGACGAGCATGATGTCCGTCCGGTACGTATCTTTGTCGTAGTCGGCGTGCGCCCCAACGACGGCGATCTGTTTGCCGTCCGGGCTTATCTGCGGATCAAAAATACCGACGAGCGACCGCATCGCCGCTTCATCGAACGTTTTCGCCGAGGCCGTTGCCGGAAGCACGCTCAAGAGCAGTATGAAAAGGCACGATTTCAGTCGCATCTGGACCTTCCGTCAGAACCACGCGAGCTTCGGACGAAGGTCCGACGATTCCCACGTGCGCCGCGACAAATCGGCGTCACGCGCTTTTCATGACCGCTTGACTCAACCGAGTTCGCGCCTCGGAGCCGGAAGCGCGGCGGAAACCGCGGCGCAACCCACGCACAGCGCCGCCCCGACAGCGAACGCCTCGCGGAACTCGACGCCTGTCGCACCGCTCCCATAGTGGAGAAACGCCGAGAAGAGCGCCGGCGCGGTGATCGATCCGGACGTCGCGAGCATGAGGGCAAGACCGCTCGCTCCG
>DASQJC010000116.1:0-7825 GCA_035631255.1 Candidatus Eremiobacteraceae bacterium
AATGGGCCGCCCCATAGCAGAAAATCTGGCGCGTGTTCGTCCATCGGCTGAAGTTCACACCGCCGCCTTCTCTTTCCACATGGCTCGAGCGCCCGCAACTCGAGCGCAGATTCAAACCGGGCATCCGCGTCGTCTCGATCAGCGCCGGTCCTGGTTACGGAAAGACGGTGCTCGCGACTCGTTTGTTCGAGACGTGGACAGGTCCGAAACTTTGGTATAGCCTCGATCATTCCGATACGGATCTCGCCGTCTTCGCGACGCATCTCGATGCGGGTCTGCGATCGCTCGGACTCGATATGCCGTCGTTCGACACCGTCGACGCCGCAAGTCTCGGCTCGCCGAAAGATATCGGCGGCCGATTTGCCGATGCGCTCGCACCGAGAGAAAGCGCGAACGCACCGCTCCTCGTCTTCGATGACGCGCACACGATCGAAGGCAGTCGCACGCTCGCCGCTGTCGGCGAACTCATCGATCGCGGCTACCGCCATGGCGCGTGTTTCATCGTCACGGGCCGCACGATCCCGATCCCGCTCCATCAGATCGCCGCGTCGACGCAGCTCATCTCGTTCGGCGCGACGGATCTCGCATTCGATGAGAGCGAGGCGCGGACGTTCCTCGACCGCACGCGACGCGACGATCCATCATCGGGTTCCGAGTGGCTCGTCTCAAGAGCCGAAGGCTGGCCGGCCGGACTTGCGCTCATCGCTTCCGGCGGCTCCGGAAGAGATGCCGCGGAGGGTCGCGCACCACTCGCGGCTGGCGACGAAGAAGCGCGCCGATTCCTTTTCGACTATCTCGCGAGCGAAGTCCTCAACAGCCTCGGCGAGTCGGATCGCCGGTTTCTCGAAGACACGTCGATCGTCGACCAGCTCGAAGTCGGCTTGTGCGACGCGATACGCGGCGCGAGCGATTCGCGGTCGACGCTCGAGTCGTTCGCCCGGCGCGGGCTCTTCGTCGTCAAGATCTCCGACGACGCGTTCACGTATCATCAGCTTTTCCAAGAGTTCTTGCGCCACCATGCACGAGGGTCGCAGTCGGCGGAGCGTTCCGCCCTGCTCCATCGACGCGCCGGCGATTTCTTGTCAGCGCGCGGTGACCCGGCCGCAGCTATCGGACATTATTTTGACGGCGGCGACGTGGCTCAGGCTGCCGACCTCTTAGAAGATAAGGCGTTCGCACTCTTACGAGCCGGCCTCGTCTCGGCGGTTGGCGCGATCGTCCGGAAGATCCCGGAATCGCGCATCGCGTCGAGCCCGACGCTGCTCGGCGCTTTGGGCCGGCTTCAGCGCGAGCGCGGGGAATGGGATGCGGCCTTGTCATCGCTCGAGCGAGCGATATCCGGCGCGCGACAGCGGAAGCAGTACGACGTCCTGGCGGAGAGCGTGCGGATCTGCGCGCCGATCCTCGCCTCGCGCGGTGAGTTCGAGCGACTGCGCACGATGCTCGACGAAGCGCTCGCCGTCGGGCTCGATCTCCCGGAGACGAGCGTCACGAGCTTGCGGATGACGCTTGCAGCCGTCAACCTCGAGACTGAGCGACTCGACGAAGCGCTCGAGATCTACAAGGAGATCACTCCTTCCGTCGTCAGCCGCGGCGATCACGGAGCGCACGGGCTTGTCCTCCACAACACGGCGGTCGCGCACCTCCGGCGCGGCGACATCTACGCAGGCCTCTCGATGTACGAGCGCGCGCTCAAGCTGAAGGAAGCAGCAGGCCAACGCGTATCGCGTTTGACGACGCTCGGCGACATCGTGTATGCGAAGACGCTGCTCGGCGACATCGACGATGCCGAGCGCGCGGCCGATGCGCTGCTTGCGCAAGCGCAGGACATCGGAGCGACCTCGATGATCGCTCGCGCGCACGAACAGCGCGGCGTGCTCAGCCTCATGCGCGGCGACGTCGCCGCTGCCGAAGATGCGTTCCATGCGGCCGAGAGCGCATGCGATCCCGGTGACGTTCTCGTATTGCCCGACATTGAGCACGGCCTTGCGCAGTGCGCGCTCGCCAAAGGCGACGTCGATCGTGCGGACGTGCTCAGCGCGCGCGCCATCGGCGTGTTCAAAGGCGCGGGGCGACGCCAGCAGATCGCGCCCATGCTCCTGACGCGCGCCGCGTGTGCGGTCGCGCGCGGCGAATGGGAAGCGGCGGCAAGCGCTGCACGCGAGGCGGTCGTCGCTTCGGGTGATGGGCTCAATGCGCTGCTCCACGCGACCGCGTGCGTCGACGCGGCCGTCATCCTCGCGCGCTGCACGAAGCAGGCGAAGGGCGCGGTTTCGATCGATCTCGACCGCGCCGCGTCGCAAGCCGCGACCGAAGCGATCGCGCTCATCCACCAACGCGACTATCGTTTCTTGCTGCGTACGAAATCAGCCGCGTTCGAGAACTTGCGGCTCGACATGCGACGCTGGCAGATCGGTTCCGGCCTCATGCCGTTCATCCGCGAAGGCAGGCCGGCGGCCGCTCTGCGTATCGAGATGCTCGGATCGTTGCGCGTGAGCATCGGCGGCACACACGTCGCGCCGGAAGCGTGGAAGCGCCGGCGTGCGCCGGAGATATTCGCCTACCTCGTCGCCAACCGCGGTCAGGGCGTCGCGCGCGAGCGGCTCGTCGATCTCTATTGGCCGGATAGCGACGCCGACGCCGCCCACGACAGCCTACGCGTGACGATCACCGCTATCCGCAAAGCGGTCGGCGAAGTAATCAAGTACGAGACGAACGCCTATTGCTTCGTCGCGCCGGCCGGCACGACGATCGACGTCGATGATTTCGACGCCTCCATCGATCGCGCGCAACAAGCGGCAGCCGCAGGCGATGCTGCCGAAGCGCGGACGAACTACGCCGCCGCGACATCGCTCTATCGCGGCGATTTCCTCGAAGGCATGCAGGAGGGCGGATGGCAGTGGCGCGAGCGCGAGCGGCTGCGAGCGACCTGTCTCGAAGCGCTCCGCTGGCTCGCGTCCGAACGCGCCACGGCGAACGATATCACTGGCCAAAGGCTCGCCTACGAACGGCTGCTCGAAGTCGCACCATTCGACCTCGAGGCGGTTCGAGCTCGGCTCGAGGCGCTGTGCGAAGAATCTCGGATCGTGGAAGCCAAGCGCGACTATGCCGACTGGCGCGCACGATACTTGTCGGCGGTCGGAGCCGAAGCACCCGAGATCTGGTCACCGTCCTATGATACGGTCCACACGGAGCCGTAATGTCTTTGATCCTGTTCGCCGTTTGTCACAGACGGTTGGGTATGATGCGGCTAACGGAGGGCTCACCCAGATGAAACTTCGCACCCTTGCGGCGATTGGTGTATGCGCGCTCGCCCTGTTCTGGGCCGGCTCGGCCCGAGCGAGCGTCACGGACGGCGTCGCTGCGACCGTGCCGCAATTCGAACAGGTCGCCACGCTCGTCGGACCCGCACCGCCGACGCAGCAGATCCACCTCGTCTTCTTCCTTCCGTATCCGAACCACGCAGCGGTCGATCAATTCACCGCCGCAGTCAATAACCCGGCGTCGAGCTCATTCGGGCAATTCCTCACCCCGGATCAGTTCGCGGCCGAGTACGGACCTTCGCAGAGCACGTATTCGACGGTCGAGTACGTCACGACCGGCGCCGGCATGCAAGTCGTGCAGACGTACACCAATCGCAAAGTGATCGACGTCGTCGCGACGGTCGCTCAAGCCGACGCGCTGTTCAACACGGTCATCGATCAGTTCTCATACAACGGCGTCGTCTATTACGCGAACAACGTTCCGGCGTTGATCCCGTCGGCGCTCAAAGGTCTTGTCATGGCGGTAAGCGGCTTCAACAACTTCGTCGCCAAGGTCGGCATACCGGTCAGCAACCCCAACGTGCCGTCGGGCTTCGGTCCGCTCGATATCCAGACCGCGTACAACGAGCCCGTACACGTCAACAGCAAGTACAACGGCAACGGCGCCACGATCGCGATCGAGACCGCGTACGATTACATGGACTCCGACCTCACAGGTTACTGGAGCCAGTACGGAGTGCCGCGCGGCCAGAACGCTTATGTCGTCCGCAAAGTCGTCGGCGATCCGGTGAACCAAGGTCTGCCCGCGCCCGGCCAAAACGACGAGACGACCCTCGACATCGAGCAGGCGAGTTCGAACGCTCCTGGTGCGAACGTCATCGTTTACGAAGGTGTCGATTCGCTCAACTCGACGTTCGATGACATCTACGAGCAGACGACGATCGATCCGCGCGTCGACGTCATCACGACGTCGTGGGGCTCGTGCGAAGCGGGGGCGGATCCGAATGAAGTCGCTGCCGACAACGACTTATTCGAGCAGTCCGCCGCCGAAGGGCAGACGCGCTTTGCCGCATCAGGCGACAACGGTTCGAAAGATTGCGGCACGAACAACCCGCCGGACGGTCTGCCGGGTCAGCCTAATCCGACGAACGTCGACTTCCCCGCGAGTTCGCCGTGGATGGGCGCAGCGGGCGGCACGACGCTTGCGCTGAACCCGAACCGTTCCATCCAATCGGAGTCCGGGTGGTCGGGAAGCGGCGGCGGTATCTCTGGCTTCTTCGCACTGCCGGCATTTCAGTCGAAGGTTCCAACGCTTTTAAGCAAGCAGTGGCGGAACGTTCCGGACGTCGCGCTCTGCGCAGATCCCAACACCCCGTACGCGCTCTTTTGGAATGGATCGTGGCTGCTGTCAGTCGGCGGCACGAGCGCCGTCGCGCCGAACATGGCGGCGCTGTATGCGCAGATCGATGGGTACTATGGGCGCCGCACCGGACTTGCCGGCACCGGGCTGTACAACGGATTCACGACCAAGAAATATCCTAGCTCGATCTGGCATGATATCCTTAGCGGCAGCAACGGGGACTACAATGCCCACAGCGGTTACGACAACGTCACCGGCGTCGGGTCGCTGAACGGCTACAAATACATGCTTCAGGTACCACACCCGCGCACTGGTGGGGGCCTGATGCGTACGAGACAGCATCGGTTCTAGGGACGGAACCTGCGGTCTCTCCGAGCGGCGGTCGATGCTTCCCACGGTCGACCGCCGCTCTTCGCTTTTGAGGAAATAGGAGCGGTCGAGATTTATCTCGACCGCCGCGGTCTCGCCGATCATTTGGTGGTGACCTCGAGCCCGACGAGTGGTCGGAATCGACGCTGGCTCTGGGGCGATTTCATGGCTCGACGCCAGGCAGGTCATCCCTTGTCCCGGCCTCGTTGGCCGCTCATCTCGCCACCCCGCGTGCGCGTATTATTGCGCCTATTATATAGAAAGGACAATCTCGGCTGGTAGCAGGCGATTTGGGACGCATACCGTCACCATCACGCTCCCGAACTACGTCTAAGGGCCGAGCTTCGCTCGGCGAACTACGTCATCGCCTAGAATGGCCGCGGCGGTCGAGATAAATCTCGACCGCTCCTATTTACTACCTGCAAGACGTGGTCTAGTCCGCGGAGCCGAAGCCGGCCATCGACGTCGCGAATTCCGGCCGATGATAGGTCGCAGCGCACGAGCTCGTGTCGAGTCCCTTTGCGGACCCTTGCCGGATAAAGCGTTCGGCGAGCGCATCCGCACAGTCGGTCTCTGTATCGTGCGAGGCGTTTGCGATGAGAAGCTGCTTGCCGTTAGGGAGATAGGCGAGTTCCTCGGTACCGAACTGCGGAGGCGTCGTCGGATCGTCGGTGCCGGAGATCATGAAGACCGGCAGCGTCGTCCGAACCGGATCCTGGAACGCAGCCGCCACCGGCTTGACATCCCAAATATCGCACGCGTGCTGTTGTGCTCGCACACGCGAATCGCCGATGAACGAATTCCCGCTCGTCTGCTTCACGGCGCTGTCCGTGATGAACGGTATGTCTTCCGCGCACGTGACGGAAAGATTGTCGCCCTCTGATATTATCGATGCGAGACCGTCGGCCGACGACTCGATCAGCGTACCTAGGGGGACGTAGTTGCCCGAAGAGGCTTGATCGATGACGTACGGCACGTATGCAGCGGTGCCGTTCGAATAGAGCGCCTGGCGAAGCCGGTCGCCGAAGACCTGCCGTGAGAGCATCACCTTCTGCAGCTTGTGCGTCTTCGTGTTTTCGACCTCGATCGGTATCGGCCCAGCCGCGAGACGATCGACGAGTGCCGTGAATTGCGCGCGGAAATGCGGGAAGTGCGCGCTGCAGGCGGCATCGTGTTCGCAGTCGGTCGCGATGTGATCCATCGCGAGCTGACCACCCTGCGCATCTTGAAGCGGGATGATGAGCATGTGCGGAGGCGCCACGCCTTCGAGCACGAGGCTCTCGACATGCGTGGGATGCCGCCGGGCGTAGTCGAGGAAGAACGTCGTGCCGCCCGATGCTCCGCTTAGGGCGATTTTCGGGTAGCCGAGAGCCGCGCGGATGTCGTCGAGGTCGTCAGCAGCATAGTCCGTCGCATAATAACTGAGATCCGCGCCTTGAGCGAGCTGCGCGCGGCACGACTTCAATTGCGCGTCGGGCCAGATCTGCATGAAATAATTCTGTGGGTCGGATGCAGAGAAGAAATCGCATTGGAGCGGATGCGATAGCCCGGTGCCGCGATTGTCGACGAAGACGATGTTGTACGAGTCGCGCAGGCGGGGTAGAAATTTCTCGAAGGCGCCGTCTGCGATGAAGCCGGCGAATTGCGTCGCACCGGCACCCGGACCGCCTGGGTTGAAGAAAATCGCGCGATCAGTCGGCTTCTTCGCCTTTAGCACGACGAAGTGGATGTCGATCGTTCTACCGCTTTCGGCTTCACGATTCTCGTAGACCCGAAGCGATCCGCAGATCGACGGCGTCTTCGACGTACCGATGATGCAGTCGTGCGTCTGCAGTGCGCTGCCAGTGGCCTTGGGTGTCGGAGCGCCTCCGCCACCGTTGCATGCGGCAAGCGCAATGGTTAGGGCGGCGACTAACAGGATGCGCACGAAGCTCGAGCCGGACTTCATCATCGCGACCTCCACGTCATGGTGAGGCCGGACGCGCCCAACCGTCCGTCCTCCACGGTGCCTGGATTGTATACAATCTGCCAATGGGTGTCAAGCGCGCCTTGACGCGGCGGCGGCGGCGCGTATACAATCACGGCATGGAGGCTTACGAAGCCCTCGCAGGCGTGCGTTTCAAAGCCCAGCGCAGCACGCCGGGACTCATCGCCGACGCCATCCGTGGCGGCATCCTCGACGGCACGATAGTCGCCGGTCAGCAGCTCGTGCAAGACGACCTCGCTCGCGCGTTCGGAACGAGCCGCATTCCCGTCCGCGAGGCGCTGCGTCAGCTCGAGTCCGACGGCATCATCGCCTACCATCCTCATCGCGGCGCAAGCGTCGCGCTCCTAACGGTCAAAGACGTAAAAGAGATCTACGAGATGCGCGCACCGCTCGAACGGCTCGCGCTCCGGCTTGCCGTGCCGAACCTCGAACGCCCACACATCACGGCCGCCGCGAGAGCGATCGACGACTCGACCGGGTCGTCCAGCGCGGTCTCGTTCGGCCGCCTCAACTGGCGCTTTCATCAAGCCTTGTATGAAGCCGCGAACCGGCCTCGGCTGTTACGGACGATCCGCAACCTCTACATCCACGCCAGCAGATGGCCGCCCTTCGCGAGAGAACAGCGCAAGATGTTCGCCGCCATCGTCGGTGAACATCGCTCGATCCTCCGCGCATGCGAAAAGCGCGAAGCAAGCGCGGCCGTCAAAGCGCTCGAGCGGCATCTCGCCGAATCAGAGCGGCTGCTGATCAGCGTCATCGAAACGAGCCGAGAGAACAAAAGCGCGAAGAATAAACGCTCGCGATGATCGACCTGGATGCGATCGACGCACATGTCGATGAACACAT
>DASQJC010000117.1:0-13676 GCA_035631255.1 Candidatus Eremiobacteraceae bacterium
ACCGCCGCTCTACCAACTGAGCTACGTCGGCGTATTCGCTCGATGCGTTATTTTACGGGGGTTTGAGCCTTTCCGCTCTAACGATATGAACTGCAACGAGAGCTTATTGGTCACGGATTGGTCACGAAGACTTTCGGGCGACCACGAATCCACGCTACTTGTCACCGCCGATGGCGCGTTGGATTGCAACAGCCGCGGCGTCCTCGGTGGCCGGGATGTGGTGACCGTAGACGCCCATCGTCGTCGTTGTGTTGTTATGGCCCAAATTGGCCGAGACCGTCGTGATCGGGACTCCGGCCTTTAGGGCAAGGGATGCATACGTGTGCCGGAGCGTGTGTGGGTGAACCTCCTCACCGAGGCCGGCTCGTTTTGCAATCGGCCTAAAATCCCCGGAGATGTCAGCGACCCGAATTGGCCGACCGAATTCGTCTTGGAAGACGAAGGTGTCGTCGGACCACGGAGCCTCCGAAGCTAGCTTCTGTTTAGCCTTGTACGCCTTCAAAGCAGAAACCGCAAAAGGCGGGAGCTTAATCGTTCGGCGCGATCTACTCGTCTTTGGCTCGGTGAGCGATCTATCTTTGGCCTGTCCGTAGGCTATCCGGATCGTCCCATTGTCTGTGTCGACGCGTTTCCAACTGAGCGCGACTAGCTCGCCCATTCGTGCGCCGGTAGCAACCGCGGTGAGCAGCAGCGGAAAGAGTGTGTCGCCTTGGGCTTCAGCGGCACTCGCGGAGGCCTAACATTCGTACAAGGGTTCACCGCGATCACAGACGACCTTACCGCTTCCGCAAACATCGCGTGCGCGATTCGATGAACGTGGAGAACCGAGCGCGGTTGAAGTCCGACCGAATCCTTGTCTTTAGGTTTGCGCTTACGACCATCGCAGAGCAACGCGCTGTAGAGGTCATTCATATGTTGCGGTTCGACAGCCCACATTGGCAATTTAACAAGGGTGGGAAGTAAGTAGTCTCGCAGGCGTTCTCGATATCCCGTTGCCGTACGTTCGCGTACCGAGTGCGAGATCTGAGCAAGCCATTTTTCGATGTATTCGGCAACCGTCAGTTTTGTTGGAACGTAGTATCTCCCGGTCTTCTGAAACGATGCGCGAATCTCTGTGAGCTTGTTATCGGCTTCCTTGCGCGTTTTGAAGCCGCGAAGCCGCACTTGTTTGCGCTTTTGCCCCGGCTCTGGATGATCGTCGTAGATAATGCCGTAGCCTATGGACCCGCCTTTGTATCTGCGTTTGAATATGGATCCCCTCATTGCTTCCTAGCCTCCCTATCGTTCTTGCAACGTTCGAACACATCGCGCGCCGCGGAATGCTAGATCCTGACGAGAAGCGCCATCTGCGTTTCGAAGCGCTCCACGGTTGGGAGATAGTCGATAGTACCGACGGGGCGCTTGGAGCCGGCTGGTTTAAAGGGTTGTCGTTTTTGTTTGCTTTGGAGCCGACATTCCAAGCACGCCGTTTAAAGTGGCCGTTCGCACGATGCGCTTTGGCGAAGCAGTGTCTGGCCCTACGATGATGCAGGGGCTTCCTCGCCAGAACCATCCGTCACAGCGCAAACGCCTTCCCATATGGAGTCCTTGGAGGCCGAGATCGTTTCGAAAGTCGTCCCTGGGTGCATTGAGCGTCGGGTGAAATGACGACGTACAACCTTCGACACGGAGAGAAGATTAACGATTCGACGCCCCCGTGCGTTCGGGCGGCCTCATCTTTGTCTCGCCATCCAAGAATAGCAAAAAATTTGGATTCTCACGGCAGAGGGTTCAATCGCCCGAGCGCAACCGCTGGGGGCCGGATGGGTAGACCCTGTTGTGGCGCTTCGCCTAACGGGCGTTAAGCGAAACCGGCGACGGCGCGACGCTAGCCGTGAGATCGAGGCCTGTTCAGGTAGGCCTCGCTGCACCCGGCCGGACCACCCTGAAGGGTTGCCCACAATGCGGTCTCGCTCCGAATGACAGGCTCGAGTTCATCCTCGCTGTTGACGCGGCTCCAGTTACCGTCACCATTCTTCAGATAGACGTAGCTATACATCATCGTCGATGGCGGCGGTGGCACGCCCCTCAGTATAACAACGCCGAGGTCTCCAGCGGCCAAGCCGCCTTTGAAATAGTCCCAAATGTCCGTCTCTTGACTGTCTAACGATGCATCGCTCACCGGAATGACCCGAGGTCTAAAGTACAGCACGGTAACGGCTTTACCAAGCGAAGGCACCAAACCCCGACACCCGCTGAAGACATCGAGCTTCCCGTCTAATGGGAACATTACGGCGATCCTGGGCGCGAGTGGATTAGTGGCTGTCACGTCCGGCCCATTAGGATCGGGGTTCCCCTTGAACGGTAACTTCGCGACGCATCCACCGACTAAGAGTGCCGTTACGATCACAACAACCTGAGCCGCTGCTAGGACGGTAATTTTAGCCAGACTTACATCGTGGCGCATTATTTTTACCCTCGCGGACAATTTGTCGGACGTAGGGGTTTAACCCCGCACGCATGCGCGACACGCTCCGCGTACTCCGTGTACGGGCCGTTGTATAATGCGTTTGGAGGCCACGGCACTATGCACACGTACAGAGACGATATAGCGAGGCTGACGGCGCAAAGGGATCTTGGCCGTAATGATGCTCGCCAGTTAGGCAGGTGCACCCGATGCGTTGTGCGGCGGGCGCGACGAGGCAAAGCCTGGTGTCAGACTTGTGCCGACTACTACGCTTGAGTCACGCTCCGGACCGGTGAGATGGACGCCGCTCGCGATCGACGGAGCGGATCTGCCGCGAGGTTTGCAGCAACCCGCCATCGCCGTCCAGCGACTGACAATCGGCCAGACCCTCGATTATGCGTTCACACCATCTGCGCCAGGCGTTTTGAAGATCGTCGTCCGGAATGGTGTTGCAGGCCCTGTTGTCGGCGACCTGACAATCGAGGTACTGCCGTAAAAGCCACGTCCACGTTACAGGTACCGCATGTTTCCGCTCGATTGGTGCGCTCGCACCGTGGGATGAACATCAGGCGCGTAGCCAGCCATTAATATTTCAACTATCGAGCGAGGCGTGAGCACACTTGCGCCTCGGCCCTTGCCTCGTGCGCGACGTTCAGAGTAACCACCATCCGACCATGCGTATAGCGCGTCGCCGAAGACAAGCCACGGCCTGTCGTCCACCTCGACGAACGTGCCGTTGGGCAAGGCATCGAGTGGAGCGCGATACGTCACCTTGCGGCGCCGCTCGATGCGATCGGCGTGGATCGCCGCGTCGATGATGTCCGCACTGACGGGCTCCCCGAAACGTGCGGTCCACAACGATTTGAAACGCCGATAGTCTGCATTGCGACACTCGGCGCACGGTCGATGTCCGGCCGCGAACGCCGTCGCTTCATCGAGGAAGAACAACTCGGTGTATGAGTGCGGTCGCATGACGACCCGGCGAATGCCCTTCCACTGCAACCGGCACGCAATCCATCGACGGACCTGCCACGGCCGCACGATCGAACGATGGTCGTCGTGAAGGATGCCTCTATTGCCCAACACGAGTCCGCGGCCAGAGAGCGCTACGATTTCTCCGAACGGCGTCACCCGATTTTGGAGCGGCACCGGGTCAGGGCTTCGCGCCAGGTGTTACCGCGACGCTCATGATATCGCTCTCGCCGATTCCATCGTCATAGACCATCGCCGGATGGAGCGTGCCGCTAACGCAGTCAACGAATGGATATGCTTCGATGATCGCGTTGATGGCATCGCCCGTGTAGACGAGATGATTCGCCCGGTCGAGCGCGAGCCAAACCGGCGAGCCATTGCCTTGGAACGTCGCGGTGCCGCAGAGCGTCGAGCCGTTGAACGTGAGCAGTTGAATCGACGAGTCGTCGATGACGACGAGATGCTCCGCGATGTCAAACGAGCTGCCGCCGATCGACCCCGAAGCGCTCGCGACCTTTGTGCCGTGGCCTCTCGCGCCCGGGAAGACGTCGCACTCGCCGGTCTGATCCGTCTTGAGGAAGCAGAAAGAGAGCAGCTTGTGCTCGTCGATCGATACCGAGACACCGTGCCAGGTGCTTGGATCGCTTAGTGTGCGCAAGATCTTGCCCGATGAATCGTAGACCGTCACCGAACCAGGACCGTCGCTCGTCGTAGAAATGTTCGCGACATAGAAGTTGCCGGCGCTGTCAACCGCGACGTCGCCTGGGAACTGGCCCGGGTCGGGGAAGTCACCGATCGGCGTTGTGCTGTTCGGCGCGAAAACCTTGATATCGGAAGCGCCTGTCTCGGCGACGTAGAGGTCGCCGTTGACCGGATTGACGCCGATGCCTTCGGGCTGATTGAGATTCCCGATCATGCCCGCGAGCTTATTCCGGCCTTTGACAAACCAGAAGCATGCGGCGCGGACGAGGTCGCAGCCGTAGATGAGCTGTCCGGTCGCGTTGGGCGACGCTACGAAGCTTCTAACTGGCGGCGAAAAGCGCGTGGTCCACGCGTTGAGCAACGATTCGGGATGTGCGACTGGCGCGTGGATAAACCGATGCGCGGTGAGCGTAGCGTTTTGTTGCGAGACGATCGGCGGGAGCGGCGACCCGCTGGTCGCACAGGCCTCCAACGTCGCGAAAAGCGCGGCAAGAATAATTGCCGATACGATACTTCGAATCATATGATGTATGGCCTTAGAGCGCTACATTTGCCGAGCGCTCGGCATACTACTTTGACACGGTAGCGTCTGCGTTTGGCGACGGCCGAGCGAGCGTCAGGCGCATGAGAGGCCTCGAAAACGGGCACCATGAGGCGCTATGAACAAGAGCCATTGGCGTCGTGTCGTCGCCACTATCGGACTCACCGGCACACTTCTTCTCGCGGCCGTCGCGGCGGCGAACTCGCACGGCTTTGTCTACCAACCGCAGGCTGCGCCGCAATCGCCGATGCCGACGTTCACCGTCATGCCGACGCTGCCGATCGCATCGCCATCTGCTTCTCCGTCGCCGTCACCCACGGGGAGCGCGAAAGCGTCGCCCAAGCCGAGCGCAAGTCCACACAAGTCGCCGACGCCATCACCCAGTCCGACCATCTGAAGGACGAGGCAAGGCCGCGGCGGTCGAGATAAATCTCGACGCTCCTCCAAATAATAACGCCCCCGAAGCTCATCAGCGCTCGGGGGCGTTTCGCGTCAGGGGATTACTTGACGATGATCACCGTTCGCATGCCGTTCGAGTTGTAATGGAAGTAGCAGCCGACCATGTAGAAGCCGGGCATGCCGGTGGTGTAGAGCGGCGATTTCGTGCCCGGATTCAGGATGCCGGTGCTGAAGCCTGACGTTCCAATCGCGGTACCGGCCTTCGACTGGCTGAAGCTGCCATTGAACTGCGCCGGCCAGTTCGCACCGCCGCTCGTCGCATCGCCCAAGAAGCTCAGCGTGTGCGCGTGAAGCGTGTCGACGTTGAAGAACCGGACTGCTGTTGCCGCGGGCAGCGACACGACTTCCGACGTGAACGAGGTCTTGCCTTTGAAGTAGCCGAGGACGACGCCGTACTTCGGGCTTGTGAAAGAAGACTCACCAGTCAGGCGCATCCCAACTTTAAGTGTTGTCGTCAGATCGATCCCATCATCGTTGAACCCGATGTTCTGCACCGCTTGCGACGGCGGCTGAACGATGGGCGCCGACGCCGAGGAACCGTGCGCACTGCATCCAGCCAACAGAATCGCCGCCAGGACGAGCGAGCCGACCGCGTATTTCATTCGAAACGCCTTTCTTGAAAAGGATAGCTCGACACGACTTTAGCCTTGGCTGCTGAAAATTCTATTAATCGATATTCGCGCCTGTCGCTGCGCCCCCGGACGAAGGTCCCAGGCCCGGCGCGAAATCACCGTGACCTGAGCCTATTCTAGTAGTTTCAGTTGCCTAAACGCGTCGTCGACCGACGGCGGCACGATATCGAGGAGATCCATCATCTGGCGCGCGTTCGTCGCGGCTTGCCCGTTTCGATGGTTGTTGAAGAACACGTACGTCTCTTTGGTCCGCTCGATGACCTCGCCGATGCGCGGCAGCCATTCGACCAATTCCTCGGTCGAATACGTGTAGTCGTAACGCTCGGCCGAGCTGCGCTCCTGCTTCCACCATTTCGCGGCGTTGCGCCCGTGAAACCTGATGTAACCGATGGTCGACGTCGTCTGCGCGTCCGGTTTCACGAGCGATTCGAAACGCGGCTCGTCGACGTTGCACCAGCCGATGTCGAGCGCGCCGAGGATGCGAAGAATTGATTCCTTTTGCCAATCGCGGTGCCTGAATTCCGCGATGAGTCTTAGATCGGGCCACTCCTTGCGCAGTAGTTCGAGGCGGCCGAACGCGTCGCGAGCCGGCCGGAACGAATTGGGGAACTGCGCGAGCACCGCTCCGAGCTTGCCTGCGCGGATGAGCGGATCAAGGCAAGCGCGGAACGCGATCAGGTCGTCTTCTTCTGGTGTTGCATCCGCTGGAACGTGTGTGACGCTTCCGGGCGCCTTTACCGTGAAGCGAAAATCCGGAGGCGTTCGGTGCGCCATCGACTCGAACATCGACGGCTTCGGGATCGCGTAGTACGTGCTGTCGATCTCGACGGTCGAGAATCGCTCGGCATAGTAATCGAGCATCGACGCCGGGCGGATGCCTAACGGGTAGAACGGCCCGACCCAATCGCGATACGAAAATCCGCAGGTCCCGACACGGAGCATGCGTAGTGGATTGGGCGTCCGCTTGGCGACGGCCCTGTAGCGGTCGAGCTTTAGCTCGACCGGAAGACCGCGGCGGTCGACCATAAAGGTCGACCGCTCCATTCCAATTGGCAAGACCGCGGCGGTCGACCATAAAGGTCGACCGCTCCATTCCAAAGCGAGGCTGCGTTAGATCTCGAGCTGCCAGGGGTTCCAGAACGGCGTCACGGCGGTCGCCGGATAGTAGTTCTTGAGATCGAGGTTGACGACGTCTTGCTGCTGCGCGAACGAGAGCATGATGATCGGCACGTCGTCGGCGATGATACTTTGAATGCGCGCGAAGTCGGCACGCCGGGCATTCTCGTCGTACGTCGACAGCTCGGCGCGCTCGGCGTCATCGAGCGACGGATTGCAATAGCGATAGACGTTCCAGCCGGCCGGCGGCTGCATGTCGCACATGAACTGAGTCGAGTCGTCCGGGTCGACGCCGTTGACCCACCCTTCGATGACCGCGTCGAACCTGCCGGTCGCTTCGATACCGCCGCCCGCCGTCGATGAGTCGAGCTCGGTCACGCTTACGTTGCGGACGACGACGTCGACGCCGACCGCACGCCAGTCGGTTTGGATGATCCGTTCGGTCGTCGCCGATCCGGCGACGCCGTCGCTGACGAGCACGATGCGCAGCTCGCGACCATTCTTCTGCCGGATGCCGTTAGGACCGACAGTCCAGCCGGCTTCGTCGAGCAGCGCTCGCGCCTTGGCGGGCTCGAAGTCGTAGCGGTGGACGTTCTCGTCGCGCGCCCAGGAGAACGGCGGCTGGTCCGTGTCGGCGGATTCATTGACGCCGTTCGCATCTTCGCTGACGATCGCCAAACGGTCGGTCGCGTATGCGAGCGCTTGACGGACGGTGCGGTCCGACACGACCGGCGATGCCGTGTTGAATCCGATATCCTGGAAGTAATTGAACGGGTAGAGGTAGATCGTCGTCCCCGAGATGCCGTGGAGCTGTGGTTCCTGGTGTCCGAAGGCGCCGTAATAGAAATCGATCTTGTGCGCCTTGAGATCAGCGAGGATCTTGTCGCCGCTCGCCTGCCATTGGAAGTCGACTTCGCTCAGCTGCGGCAAACCGCGCCAGTACGTACGGTTGGCGACGAGCTTCACATGCGAGCTGTCGGCAGCGACGACCCGGAACGGACCGGTTCCGATCGGGGCGTGGTTGAACGGCACGTCATTGATCGACTTGTACTTCGACAAGATGTGCGCGGGGAGAATCGCGTACGCAGTGCTCGACATCGCGAAGAACGTCGAGATAAACGGCGCGTAAGGCCGGCGCAGATGGACGACGAGCGTGTACGGGTCGGGCGTGTCGATCGCCGTGATGAGGTCGTATCCCTCACGCACCGGCACGGCGTTGTTCGGGTTCATGATCGCGTGCCACGTGAACGTGACGTCGCGCGCGTCGAACGGCTTGCCGTCTTGCCAGAGGACACCGCGACGCAAGTGGTAGACGATCGTGCGGCCATCGGCGCTGATGCCGCCGTTCGCGACCGTCGGCACTTCGGTCGCGAGCTCGGGGATCATCTGTCCCCGGTCGCTCCAGTTGAAGAGATGCCCAGCCCAGAACATCGAGAGATCTGTGTCGATCGATTCCTGGCCGAGGATGGGGTTAAGAGTGTCCGGGGTCGACGTCGTCTCGATGCGAAGCACGCCCGGCTCCGTCCAATGATTGACCCGGTTTCCGCTCGCCGCAAGCGCGTCGGCGCGATTGCCGCAGCCGGCGCTTAAGAGGGAGCCCACGAGCGCGAAAAGCGTCAGTGCTTGCGCGATGCTGCGCTTTGCGATCATGCGGGCTCCTCGTTGTCAACGCTTTGCGAGTGCGCTTCGAGCAATTCGATGCATGCTTCCGGCGGCAACGGCTGGCCGAAGTGGAAGCCTTGGCCTTCATCGCACCCAAGCCGCAATAACTGCGCGAGTTGCGCCTGCGTCTCGACACCCTCGGCGATGACGTGCATGCCGAGACTGCGCGCGAGCGCGACGATTGCAGCGGCAATCGCCTCATCGTAGCGGTCGGTCGTGATGTCGCGGACGAAGGTCCGGTCGATCTTCAGGCTGTCGATCGGGAAGTTCTTGAGATAGCCGAGCGAGCTGTAGCCGGTGCCGAAGTCGTCGATCGAGATCGCGACGCCCATCTCGCGCAGGTTGCGCAATGTCGCGACGCTGCCCGGGATGTCGCTCATGAGGAGCGTCTCCGTCAGTTCGATCTCGAGCGCGCCCGGCGTGATGCCGCTCTCAGTGATCGCGCCCTCAACAATCGCTTCGAGCTGCCGCGTCTGGATCTGACGCGCCGAAATGTTGACGGTGACGCGCTGCACGTCATAGCCGGCGTCGACCCACGCCTTCTGCTGTGCGCACGCCGTCCGAAGCACCCACTCGCCGATCTGGACGATGATCCCGCTCTCTTCCGCGACGGGGATGAACTCTTCAGGCATGACGAGACCGAGCTCCGGATGATGCCAGCGCAAGAGCGCCTCGAAACCGAGAAGCTTGCCCGATCGCAATCCGACGAGCGGCTGATAGTGGAGACGAAATTCGCCGCGCTCAAGGCCGCGGCGCATGTCCGCTTCGAGCGCCATCCGGCGCGATGCGGTCTCGACGAGATCGACGGTGAAATACTGGATGTTGTTGCGGCCGTTGCCCTTTGCGAGATAGAGGGCGGCGTCGGCGTTCTTGATGAGCGTGTCAACGTCGTCGCCGTCTTGCGGATACACGGACACGCCGACGCTTGACGTGCAGAAAACCTCTTCGGCTTCGAGCACGAATGGCTGCGCGAACGCTTTGTGCACGTTCGACGCAACCGCGAGCAAGTCGCTCGGACTGGAAACATCGCCGGCGACGATGATGAACTCGTCGCCGCCCGAGCGCGCGACGGTGTCGGTCGCGCGCACGACGCCGCGAAGCCGCTCGGCGACTTGACGCAGCAGGTTATCGCCGTACGTGTGACCGCGCGTGTCGTTGACGTTCTTGAAGCGGTCGAGATCGAGGAAGAGGACCGCGACGTAACCGCCGTGTCGCTGCGCATACGCCATCGAATGTTCGAGACGTTCGTTGAGCATCGTGCGGTTCGGCAGGCCGGTGAGCGCGTCGTGATGCGCGAGATACGCAAGTCGTGCTTCCGCCAGCTTTCGCTCGGTGACATCGACGATCGTGCCGATGATGCGCGTCGGATTGCCATCCGCATCGGTCGATAGTTCCGCCTGCTCTTGGACGTGGCGCACCTCGCCGGTGGTGGTGATGATCCGGTGGTCGATGCGATACGACTGGCCGGTCTTTTCGAAAGCGTCGACCGCCTCGCGCACCTTGGGCGCGTCTTCCGCGTGGTCGAATCGGCGGATGCCATCTTCCGGCGGCGCGGAGAGCGGTACGTCGAAGATCCGATAAAGCTCGGCCGACCACGTCATCTTGCCGGTCCGCAGGTCTTTCGCCCAGTTGCCGACGCCGGCGAGCCGCTGCGCGCTGACGAGCGTCTTATTCGCCTCGGTGATCTCGGCCATGAAATACTGCTCGACGCGCCGGCTCGACCGCCGCATGCTCACGATCGTCAGGCCGAAGAAGACTGTGAGCAGCGCGATCTCGATGATGGCGGTGAGGATCCGCAGCCTCGCGTCGTGCACCGATTCGTCCACTTTGGCATCGAGCACGTTGTTGAGCGACGTGACGTCGTCGCCGAGCGTCGTGAGGAGCAGCTCGCCTGTCCGTTGGCGGTCTTGCGCGGCTGCGCCGGTCGGATTAGCGATGAGCGGAGATGCGACGGTCGTCATCCATTGGCCGTGGATGCGCTTGATGTCGTTGAGGTACTGGCTCGACCCAGGCACGCTGACTTGCCACATGTAGCGCTGAAGCCGAGCGAACTGCCGGTCGTATTGGTTGTGTGCGGCCTTGAACGAGGGCAGATACTGCGAGTCCTCGGTGCTCGTATAGCCGCGCAGCGCCGACTCCTCGCGGAAGAGCGATTCGAGCACTTGCCACGTGATCTGGCGTGCGACGTAGTACTGCTGCGAGCGCGCGAACGCGCTCGAAATCCCCAAGTAATTGTACGCCGCGACGGCCGCGGCGAGCACGATGAGCAACGCAACAACGGTGCTGCGACGACGCGGGCTTGTCGCCGACGAAAAGTAGTCGAGCGTGCGCTGAATCCAGGGTGCTGCCGGGGTCACGCGAATAAGACAGCGCTTTTCGCCCTCGCGTGACGGCCGCCGTCGTTTCTGCCTGGATATCAGCTCAGCGTGACGTGTGTCACGCTTCGTATGAACGACCTGGAAAAAATGGAGCGGTCGACCTTTATGGTCGACCGCCGCGGCCTTGCTATTGCTGGGTCGTCTCCGGTCGAGATGAATCTCGACCGCTGCCCAAGCTTCCCCTTAGTACAGGTCGACTTCGCTCAGATTCTTCTCGATCTTCCGCTTGACGCGCTGGAGCGCGTTGTCGATCGACTTCACGTGGCGGTTCAGGTCGCGAGCCATCTCTTGGTAGGACTTGCCTTCGAGGTAGCTCAGCAGCACCTGCGACTCGAGGTCGCTCAGGTTCTCCTGGATCCGTTCCTTGATGTCTTCCGACACTTCTTGCGTGATGACCAGCTCTTCCGGGTCGGACATCTTCGCGCTCGCCATGACGTCGAGGAGCGTCCGTTCGCTGTCCTCGTCGTAGATCGGCTTATTGAGCGAGATGTACTGGTTGAGCGGGATGTGCTTCTGCCGGGTCGCCGTCTTGATGGCGGTGATGATCTGGCGGGTGATGCACAGCTCCGCAAAGGCGCGGAACGACGAGAGTTTGTCGGCCCGGAAGTCACGGACGGCCTTGTAAAGGCCGATCATGCCTTCCTGGATGATGTCCTCGCGATCTGCACCGATGAGGAAGTAGCTCTTCGCTTTGATGCGGACGAAGTTCTTATATTTGTTGAGCAGGAACTCCATGGCGAGATTGTCGCCACATTTCGCTGCATTTACGAGTTCTTCGTCGGCTCGCTCGCTGTAGTCCAGGGTTTCTTCTGTCGGGTGAAGTGCCCCCAAGTATCTCTTACCCCCTGATATTTGCTCGGCTTTTCGTCGCCGCAGCAGCCCTCGTAAGATTATAGGGTCCGCTGCTCGGTTCGTCAAGCGACCGGCGTCTGTGCCCTTTGTCGCATCGCTTCGAAAAGCGCTATAGCGGCGGCCGAGGAAGCGTTCAAAGACTTGACTTTGCCACGCAAAGGTATTTGGGCCAGCCGATCGCATTTCTCGGCGACTACGCGCGATAGGCCTTTTCCTTCTGCTCCGACCACGATGACGCACCGTCCGCGCATGTCTACTTGAGTATACGTAACGGCGCCCGCGCCGGTCGATAGGCCGTAGACCCAACACCCATCCGCCTTCAGGTCTTCGATCGAACGCACCAGATTCGGGACAGAAGCCACCCGCAAATGTGATGCGGCCCCGGCGGCCGCTCGCCGGGTCGCTGGGGTGACCCCGGCGGCCCGCCGGTCGGGAATGACGACGGCGGTCGCCCCGGCGCCCTCCGCGTTTCTCATGACGGCGCCGAGGTTTTGGGGGTCTTCGATATGGTCGAGGACGACGACGAGCGCATCCGCATTCCCTCGAACTGCGGTCCGGATATCTTCCCACCGCGCATAAACGTAGCGTTTGACGACCGCCGCGACGTGCTGGTGCCGCTCGGATCCAAAGCGGCGAAACGCTTCTTCGCCTTCTATCTGCACCGGCACGCCCGCCATCTTCGCGCTGCGCACGATCGCCTGCACCGCCGGATCGGTCGTCCTGTTCTTGCCGATGAGGATTTTTTCGATGCGTTCGCCGGCAGCCAGAGCCTCGGCGACGGCGTGGATCCCAGCTATCGATTCGTCGTCGCTCGTCCGCTTTTTTGGCGGTCGCGCGTTACGGCGATGCATCCAACGACCACTCGGTGCCTGCCTTGCTGTCCTTTATCGAAACGCCGGCTTTCATGAGCTCGGCGCGCAGCTCGTCCGACTTCTTGAAATCCTTCGACGCTCTCGCTTGATCGCGGAGCGCGACAACGGCCGTGATGACTTCGATGTCGGTCATCGATGTCGAGTGGTCGCCGGCGATGCCCACGAGCAGCTCGCGCCCCTGGGCGGACAGCTCCCTTTCGGCACGCGTGCCGAGCGTTGCCGGCAGCCCGAGCGCATCGAGGCATCGTTCTATCAGCGCGACTGCAGCAGCCGGGGATCCCTCGCCTCGCAGCGCAGCCGACCGCTCGTCTTTGATCCGGGTCTGAAGCCACCCGAGCGCACCGGACGTATTCAGATCGTCATCCAGGAACGCGTCCAAGCCCTCTGCATCCAATGAACGACCGTCTCCGGTCGAGATAAATCTCGACCGCTCCTCGGACGTCGTAGCGGCGCGCAACGCGTCGACGTTTTCGTAGAGTCGCCGGACGCCCTCGGTCGCTGCGCCGATCGCCTCTTCGGTGAAGTTCGTCGGTTTGCGATAGCCGGTCTGCAAGAACAAGAACCGGATCGCGGCGGGCGAGTATTTCTCGAGCATCGCCGTCAGCGGCGTGAAGTTGCCGAGCGACTTGCTCATCTTCTGCCCGTCGACCATCATGAGGCCGGCGTGCATCCAGTAGCGCGCCATCGGATGTTTTCCGGTGACGGATTCGGTTTGCGCCACCTCGTTCTCGTGATGCGGGAAGATGAGATCGGTCGCGCCGCCGTGGATGTCGAATTGATCACCGAGGTAGCGCCGCGCCATCGCCGAGCACTCGATGTGCCAGCCGGGCCGCCCAGGCGTCTTGATGCCGGCCGGTGAGGGCCAACCCGGCTCGTTCGGGCCCGACGGCTTCCACAGCACGAAATCGGTCGAGCCGCGTGCCACCGAGCATCTCGATGAAATGCGCGTGATCATCGACAGGCTGGTACAGGGCGGTTTTGCCTACGTCGAGCAGGAGCACGTCTTGTTCTCGCCCGATGCTATGAATGCGGCGAACAAGGATT
>DASQJC010000118.1:0-6812 GCA_035631255.1 Candidatus Eremiobacteraceae bacterium
CGGCGGACCGATGCGCACGGCGACGTCGCATGCTCGCACGTGCGGCGCTCGCGCGTCCGCATCAGAATAAACGGCGACGGTGCGGATGCCCATCGCTCGACATGTCTTCGCGACGCGCACCGCGATCTCGCCGCGGTTCGCGATGAGCACCGTTTGGAACGGCGCGCTCACGTCCAGTCCGGCTTTCGCTTTTCGAGGAACGCTCGCAGGCCTTCTTGCCCTTCATCGCTCGCGCGCCGCTTCGCGTTCGTCTGCGCTGTCCACGCGCGCGCCTCTTCCGGCGACATCATCGACACCGTGCGGACGATCGTCTTCGCGACGCGCGATGCCTGCGGACCACAGGCGAGGATCGACTCGATGACGCGCGCGACGGCGGCGTCGAGGTCCGCGACGGGCACGACTTCGTGGACGAGCCCGATGCGCAACGCGCGTGCCGCGTCGAAACGCTCGCCGGTCGTGAAGAGCGCTCGCGCATGCGACTGTCCGATCTTGCGCAGGACGAACGGCGAAATGACTGCAGGCACGATGCCGAGCCGCGCTTCGGTGAATCCGAAAAGCGCGTCGTCCGCGGCGATGACGATGTCGCACGCTGCGATGATTCCGGAGCCGCCGCCGAGCGCAGCGCCGTGCACGCGCGCGATGACCGGCGGCGCGCAGCGATCGATCGACGCGAACATGTCTGAAAGCCGGAGCGAGTCCGCCTCGTTCTCCTTCTCGCCGAGGTCGAGGCTCGCACGCATGTAGTTGATGTCCGCGCCGCCGCTGAACGATGCGCCGTCGCCTTGCAGGACGACAGCGCGCACGGACTCGTCGCTCGACAAAGCTGAGAACGCGGCGGTCAGCTCCGCGATCATCTGCGCGTTGAGCGCGTTGCGCACGTCGGGGCGCGCACACGTGACGCGAACGATCGGGCCTTGGCGTTCGACGCGCAGCGTTTCGAACGTCATTTCGTCACATCCGGAAGACGCCGAAGCGGGTAGGAGGCAGCGGCGCGTTCGCCGCCGCTGAGATGCCGAGCGCGAGCACGGAACGCGTGTCGGCCGGGTCGATGATGCCGTCATCCCACAAGCGCGCGGTCGAATAATAAGGATTGCCTTCCGCCTCGTACCTGTCGAGGATCGGGCGCGTGAACGTGTCCTGTTCTTCCTTCGTCATCGAGCCGCCGCGAGCAGCGAGCGCTTCCATGCGCACGGTCAGAAGAACGCTTGCGGCCTGCGGACCGCCCATGACGGAGATGCGCGCATTCGGCCACATCCACAGTTGACGCGGCGAGTACGCGCGGCCGCACATGCCGTAGTTGCCGGCGCCGAACGAGCCGCCGATGATAACGGTGAACTTCGGCACTTCCGCATTCGCGACGGCCATGACCATCTTCGCGCCGTCTTTCGCGATGCCGCCTTCCTCATATTTCTTGCCGACCATGAAGCCAGTGATGTTCTGGAGGAAGACCAGCGGCACGCCGCGTTGGCAGCAGAGCTCGATGAAGTGCGTCGCCTTGACGGCGCTCTCCGAGAACAAGATGCCCTGATTGGCGAGGATGCCGACCGGGTTACCTTCGATGTGCGCGAAGCCGCACACGAGCGTCTGCCCGTAGAGCGCCTTGAACTCATGGAACTCGCTCGCATCGACGATGCGCGCGATGACCTCCCGGACTTCGTACGGCTTGCGCCAATCGCGTTGCACGATGCCGTACAGCTCGCGCGGATCGTGTTTCGGCGGCCGCGGATCGCGCAACGGCCACGGCGTTCGCTTCGAACGGTTGAGATTCGCGACGATCTCTCGGCACATGCCGAGCGCATGCTCGTCGGAGACGGCGAGATGGTCGGTGACGCCGGAGATGCGCGAGTGGACGTCGCCGCCGCCGAGATCCTCGGCGCTGACGACCTCACCGGTCGCCGCTTTGACGAGCGGCGGGCCGCCGAGAAAAATCGTTCCTTGCCCTTTGACGATGATCGTCTCGTCGGACATCGCGGGCACGTAGGCGCCGCCCGCCGTGCACGATCCGAGCACCACCGCCACCTGCGGGATTCCCTTCGCCGACATCCGCGCTTGGTTATAGAAGATCCGCCCGAAGTGCTCGCGATCGGGGAAGACCTGATCTTGGAGCGGTAAGAACGCCCCGCCGGAATCGACGAGGTAGATGCACGGCAGATAGTTCTGCTCGGCGACTTCCTGCGCGCGCAGATGCTTCTTCACCGTCATCGGGAAGTACGTGCCGCCTTTGACGGTCGCGTCATTCGCGATGATGACGCACTCTTGACCCGCGACGACGCCGATGCCGGTGACGATGCCCGCGCTCGGCGCTTCGCCTTTGTGCATCTCCCACGCGGCGAGCGGCGAGAGCTCGACGAATGCCGTTTGCGGATCGAGCAGCCGAGACACTCGCTCTCGGACCGGCAGCTTCTTGCGCGCGACGTGCTTCGCCATCGCGTCGGCGCCGCCGCCTTCCATGACGGTCGTCGTGCGCTCGCGCAATTGTTCGAGCAGACCGCTGAAATACTCGCGATTCGCCGCGAACTCTGAGGACGTGACGTCGACGCGGCTGTCGATGACGGCCATGCGCTCTAGGATACTCGCGCGCAAGGGTCCCGGCCTGCATCGCGCCAACGACAGGTTAGAGATGGCGAAGATATTCGAGTGCGTGCCGAACATCTCGGAGGGCAGGCGCGCCGACGTCATCGATGCCGCGCGTCTCGCCGCCGCTGACGGTAAAGACGTCGCGGTCGTCGACGTGAGCTCCGACGCCTCGCACAATCGTTCCGTCATCACGCTCGTCGGCACCGCTGACGGCGTCGTCGACGCGGCGATCCGGCTCGCGGGCGTCGCGGTCGAGCGCATCGATCTTCGGACGCACACCGGAGAGCATCCGCGCATGGGCGCGATCGACGTCATCCCGTTCATCCCCGTCGGCGACTCGACGATGGACGAAGCTGTTCTACTCGCTCGCCGCTGCGCGCAATCGCTATGGGAGCGCTATCGCCTTCCTTCCTATTTCTACGCAGGTGCGGCGACGAAGCCCGAGCGCCGCAAACTTGCCGACGTCCGCAAAGGCGAATTCGAAGGACTGCTCAAGACCGTCAACGAGCCTGACCGGCGCCCCGACGTCGGCGAAGCGGCGCTTCACGCGAGCGCCGGCATCGTCGCAGTCGGCGCGCGCGATTTCCTCATCGCCTACAACGTCAATCTCGCGACGACGGACCTCAAGCTCGCGCAACGCATCGCGAAAGGCGTCCGCCAGATGAGTGGCGGTTTCTACGGCATCCAGGCGAAGGGGTTCACGATCGAAGGCGATGCCGCGGGCGCGCAGCCCTTCGTCCAAGTGTCGATGAACGTGCTCGATTACAGAGCGATCCCGCTCTATCGCGTCACGGAACTCATCCGTCGCGAGGCAGCGGCGGTCGGCGTCGGATTGCTCGGCTGCGAGCTCGTCGGACTCGCGCCGCTTTCGGCGATCGCGAGTTCCGCCGCATATTACCTCCATCTCGACGGCATCGACGCCAAACAGATCACGTGGTAGGTAAACTCCTCGGCGACGCGTTCGCGATCCGCAACGCGACGATCGTGACGATGCGGCCGCTGGGAACCGCCGCGCCGAAAGCGCGGGTCGTCGATGAAGACCTCGGAATCGTGGAGCGCGCGACGCTCATCGCGCGCGGCGGCCGCATCGAAGCGCTCGGACGAGATATCACGATACCGGGCGATGTCGACGTCATGGACGCAGACGGCGCGATCGTCATGCCGGGGTTCGTCGACGCGCACACGCACGCGCTTTTCGCCGGCGATCGCGTCGCGGACTTCGAGGAGATGGCTGCGGGCCGGCCACCGAAGCTCGGCATCCGCTACACCGTCGAACAGACTCGCAAATGTTCTCCGTCAGAACTCGTCGCGACCGGTGCGCGCAAGTTGACGCTCATGCTCGAGCACGGCACGACGACCGCTGAAGTGAAGAGCGGATACGCGCTCACCGCCGACGGGGAAGCGGCGATGCTCAAAGCGCTCGCGACGCTCGACGAATTCGCCGACATGCCGCACGTCGTTCCGACGTTCTGCGGCGCTCATGCCTTGCCGCCCGAGTTCTCCGACTACGACGCCTTCGTCGACGAACTCGTCGCGCATATCTTGCCGCGCGCGGCCGAGACGAGAATCGCCCGCTACGCCGACGCGTTTTGCGAGCGCGGTTACTTCTCTCCCGAGCAAAGCGCCCGTTTCTTGAAGGCAGCTGCCGAAAATGGCATGCGCCTTCGGATGCACGCGGACGAGTTGGCCGCCGGCGGGGGCGCGCTGCTAGCAGCCGAGCTTGCTTGCGATTCCGCCGACCACCTGAACTTCATCGATGCCGCCGGGATCGCCGCGCTCGCCGCTTCGAAGTCGGTCGCCGTGCTCTGCCCGGCGACGACCGAGTATGTCGGTCTCGACCGCTACGCCCCAGCGCGCGATCTGATCGAGGCCGGCGTGCCGGTCGCGCTCGCGACCGACTTCAACCCGGGCACGAGCCCCTGTCCGTCGCTCCAGACGGTCGCCCATCTAGCCCGCCGCCGGTTGCGTATGACGACCGCCGAGGTCATAGCCGGTATCACCGTCCAAGCCGCCCGCTCTCTGAGGAGCGATATCGGCGTGCTCGAGGCCGGTCGGATGGCGGACCTCTGCATCCTGAAAACGAAGGACGTGCGCGAGTTCGGTTACTATTACGGAGCCGACATGGTGAGCGCCGTCGCAGTCGCGCGTACCCGAGCCGCTAGACCGTTTTGGCCTCGTGGCGTAGGGGTACTTTTTCAAGAGTGGCAACCAAGATCGTGACGACATTTCTGGCGACTTACCCAAGCGCGTTCGACTCGGTAGCCGTTGCCCGGCGAGCGGTAGGTGTCTTCGCTCAGTCGCGCGGTTTTTCGCCGTCGGAGATCTCGGACATCGTGCTCGCGGTCGGCGAGGCATGCAGCAATGCGGTCGAACACGGCCACACAGCGAAGGGCCACATCGTCGTCCGCTGCACGTTCGAGGGCGACAAGCTCACCATCGAGATCGGCGATCGCGGACATGGCTTCGATGAAGAGCGTGCCCGAAACGCTCCTATTCCGGCTGAGTTCCTCGGACGCGGGCGCGGCATCCCGATCATGCGCACGGTCATGGACAGCGTACGCTACGAGATCAAGAAGACCGGAACGACGGTTTTCCTCGAAAAGCGCCTAGTCGCGCGCGACCGGTCCGAAGCGTTCCAAGAAGAGATCTGGCCGGACGCCGGCAGTTGAGGCAAGCCGCGAGAGCTGCGGCTCTTTGAAGTCGTCCGGCGCGAGCCGGATCATGTACTCCCTGCCCACTTTGTATGATTCGGTCGTCGTATCGACGAGCCTGATCCGCACTTTTCCCGTCGCCGGGTCGACGAGGTCGTTGAGATCGACGGGCACGACCTTGCCGCCTCGCAACGCGATGAGCGCGCCCGATCCGCCGTCGAGCAGATAGCGCACGGCGCCGTAGCCGAGCGTCCGTGCATATTCGACATCGAACGGCAACGGTTTCGCGCAGCGAAGTTCGTAGCCGATGTCTTTCGTGACGACCGAGATGTCGAGCGAATACTCGATCAGCGTCTGTTCGAGCGTGCGGCGAAGAACATCGCCGAGATCGATATCGGCGAGCCGCATGTGACCATATGCGTCGCGCGCGACGTCTTTGAGCTTGTCGAGATCCGCCTCGCCGAGATGTTCAGCGATGCCCTCGGCGACGACAGCGACTCCGTGATCGTGACCCATCGCGCGCCGCTTGATCATCGCGCCGGCGATGATGTCGCCGACCGCGCTCAGCGTGACCGGCTTGCCTCCGAATTCTTCGGGGATGACGGCGAGCGTCGCGCCAGACGCCTTGCAGATGCCGAGCGCGAGCGCGCCCGACTTGCGCCCCATGCTCACGACGACGTACCAGCGCGTCGTCGTGCGTGCATCCTCCATGAGCGTCTCGACGATCTGGGTGCCGACGGCCCGTGCGGTCTCAAAACCGAACGTCGGCATGTTATCGGGCAGCGGCAGGTCGTTGTCGATCGTTTTCGGCACGGTCGCCACTTTGATCGCGCCACCCGCGCGTTCAGATACCTTCTTGGCGCCGAACGTCGTGTCGTCGCCGCCGATGCACAAGAGATGCGTGACGCCGAGCTTCCCGAGACTCGCGACGCAGTTCGCGAGCGTCTTCTCTTCTTTCGCGGGATTCGTCCGCGACGTCCGCAGTATCGATCCGCCGGTGAAGTGTATGCGGCTGACGTCTTCGATCGTCAGCGGCCGCACCTGATCGGTCTGACCGCGCGCCAGCCACCGATACCCATCGAGGATCCCGACAACCTCACATCCGCAATTAATGGCCTCGATCGCGGCAGACGCAATGACGCCATTGATCCCCGGCGCGGGTCCACCACCGACAAGAATCCCTAGTCTCGTGTTCACCGGTTTCCATCCTCAATTCAAGAGCGCATTATAAGGATGCAATACCTTGTGCGTGAGTCAGATAAGATCGCGATACCGCGCGACGACGCCAAGACAGTCCGTCAAAGACGGTCGATCATGCTTTGCGGGGACGAACTCCATTGCACGAAGATAGGCGGGTTCCACGATCGACATGATTGTGGGATCATTTCCAAAGGCGGGGCTATCGCCGAAGCCACCGGGTGGACGCGGAGAGAAGGGAAGTCGCCACTTTTGACTCTCCTCGTTGATGCTATCGACGATGGCTGCTAAGTCGCCGATAGCTACGAGACGGTCCCTAACGTTCTGGTCGGCCAACAGCTTGGCGACATCGTAGTAGTGCCTCGCTCCGAGAGCGAGATATTTCGA
>DASQJC010000119.1:0-12322 GCA_035631255.1 Candidatus Eremiobacteraceae bacterium
TTCGAGGGAGGCTCGGCCGCTAGGCCCACCTCGACATCGCCCTCGTTCTTGTCGCCTATCACAACTTTAGATCCCATGCATCGCCTGAGCCAATGGCCCTGGTCGACCCCATGCGCTTAATCATGCCCTTCATAGGCGAACAAGCTTATAACGGCCTCCGCCCGCATCCCGCCGCCCAAGTTGGCAGGTATTCACCGCACGAAAAACGTCCGTCGGCAACGGCATTCGAGCGTGTGGATTGTGCAACACCGTCATGTCGAAGTCTGAGTTGGGGTCGGCCGGCCCCTTAAAAAAGGCGACCGCACTGATGCGCGTCCGCACGCGCGGGTGAAATACACCCCCAGGCATCCGGCGGTCAACGGGTTGGCCGTCGCGCCAAGACCCTACATCCTCCCCGAAGCAGGCATTGATCACGTCCTCTTCATCGAGCCATTGCGCCATCGTGCAATCGACGACCACGACGCCTGCGCCGTCCGCCGGGATCTGACCGACGGCGGAGCTGACCCGGGATCGAACCTTTTCCATTTGCTCGGGGCCAAACACATACTGCTGTTCGATGATGCCAAGGTATCCGTAACCCCGTCCGCTCATGGTTTCGAGCGTGATCGAAAGGCCGTGCGACTCGACGAGCTTCGGAAGGTCGCCTCGCATCGCGAAGTGCTCGCCAATCTGTCGCTTGATGTCCTTCACGGCGGCCGACACGTCGCTCAACGCGAGTGCGCTGCAGTCGTTGATGCTCAGCACGTACGGCTCTTTTAGACGCCGAAACCGGTTCTGAACCTCCAGGTACGCTCGCTCATTTTGCTCAACCAGATCGATATCGCGAAGCGACTTCACTTCCCACCAGGACGGAGGGGAGGTTTGCGCCACAAACTCACATGCTCGTCGACCGTTGACCTTCGGTTCGATGATGACGGAAATCCCACGACCTTTCATCCATGCGGCCAGGGACAGCTCTGATTTAGTCGACTGCACGTCGAAACGTTGATGCCGACGGAACTTTGATCCGAAAGCCCGCCACGCTCCTTCGACCGCGAGGCCATCGAGGGCCCGGATGGTTGAGGACCAGAAGCTCGTTGCGTAGCAGTCGTCGGGCTGCACAAGCAACAACAAGAGAAAATTGTCCAAGTTGTGGCGGCGACGGATCAACCGTCCGATAAATGGATCGTCGAAGAGGCGAACAAGCTCAGGGAAGCGGCGCATTGTCTTGGCGACCAGATCGTGGGCTGTCGTGTCGTCAAGCGTCGCAAGGTCGAAGATGGTCACGATAACGCCGCGTTGCTTTCCTTACTCGTTTTGTGCGTCGACAGGCCGTCGCAAATCAGTCAAACCTCGCGCACGTCGGCGCTCGCCCCGCGCTCGGTGCGTCGCCAAAAGGCCGTAAACAACCTCGGTTGCATCGAGGCAGCCGATCCTTCGAGCCTGGTTCCCTCCGACCCTAAACATCAGCCGCCGCGTTTTTTCGCGCGCGTCTCGGCGTCGTCGACGCGAAGCGATCTTCCACTCCTTACGGCATCGACGAAGCCCTGGTTGAGGACGCCTCGAATCGATTCGATAGTCGGCCGATGGCACCGGTCATACCGCCTTCCGCTGCCGCACGGACAGTCGGCCCGCCGTGAGGAGATCCTCGTGCCGCCCCGCAGCTCGCCCGCGAAAAGCTCGACAAGTCGCGGCGAATCGCTCAGCGACTCCAGGACGAACTGCTCAAGGCCGTCGTCGCCGTGTCGCCACTGCGGTCCTGCCCATCTTCCGATCACCTCATAGATGAGTTGACGATGCACGAACAGCTCGAGCTGGAGCAATAAGCCTAGGAGCGCATTCGAATCCCCGCGTTTCCACGGGCTTTCCAGCCACAGGCAGCACACTCCGTCGTCCGAGACATGACGATCGGCTCGCGACTTGCCCGCGTGCGCCCTGAAGGCATTGGCAACGTCCACCGGAGTCGGCGCCGATCTCGGATAGTCATCCGGAAAAATCAAAAGCAACGAGGCGGTGCGAATCGCATCGGACCTGCGAAGGACGATGCGAATCTCGACCTCGACCGCGAGCGTCGTGCCGGCCGAAAGCACCTTGAACCTTCCCGCGAGATGCTTGTCGAGCAGAGCGAGATCCGACTCAAGGCGCTCACGTCCGGCCCGCGTCTCAAACCACGGCCTGCTTCGATCCGTGCGTACCGGCGATACACGACCGACACGCAGGTCGCGCCGCTTCGGCGAGTTCACTCCACGTCCGTCGGCGCCGGGGCGTAGCTTCTTGCCGGTTGAACGCGCGTCGTGGAGGACTCAAGGGCGCGCTTCGACGCCGCCGCCGCACCGACGGCCGCCACGCCGATGACGGCGCCGAAAGCGATCGCTTCCAGCGTCACCTCGCCGCCGGCATCATACATCGCCGCCGCATCTTTCAGCTCGGCCGATTCCCACGTCAGGTTTGAGGCCCTGTAGCAGCCGGCATTCTCGTCAAAGACGAAGTGACTCTGCAGCTCTTCCTCAAGTTCTGCGTAAACGTCCGCGGATATGGCGATGCTGCCGCCCGATGACGCTTCCTCGAGGCGAGCCGCCTGCTCGACCGCAGTTCCGAGGCAGACGTTGTCACGGTCGCCGCGCGATCCGAGACGCGTCACCAGCGTCGTGCCGACGTCGACGCCGACCGCCAGCTTCAACGGAGCGGCCTCCGGCATGACCTTCTTGATGACCTGTTCCAGCGACGACTGTAGGCTGATGGCGACGTTGACCGCGGCCGAACAGATGCCGCGGCGATGATCCTTTGGCGTATGGAAGAGCGCCTGCACCCGGTCGCCCTGGAACTGTATCCTCACCCCGGGATAGTCGGCGCTGATGACCTTCGTCGATTCTTTTCTGATCACGTGGAAGACCCGCAGCGCGCTCGCCTTCTCCTCGTCCGTAACGGCGTCCGCGACGTACTTCGTGAAGCCTGAAATGTCCGAGAACACCGACGCGCCGCACACTCGCTTGCTGTTTTTCGGGCTCAGACGCGACAAGTCGACCGGCTCATTCGCCTCGCTGCACTCGATGTCGCGCAGCGGCAGCGCCTTGCGACCGTCGGCCAGACGCGCGGCGCAGGCCTCCCGGTCCCATTTGATTCCGTGTTCCGCGCAAAGGTCGTCGAGGGCCGACCGGTCGGCGGACATCTTGTGGTTGCCGTCCGACAACTCCAAGCAGCATTCGCGGATATCGTCCGGCAACTGCTCGTACAACGCCGGAGTGATCATGAGCGAGGACGTGCCGCGCATGATTTTGGCGGCCTGGTTCGCTGGGTCGCCGATGAACAGAAGCTCGCGGTCGCCCCGCTTGCCGTTCTTGGTGCCGATCGCGTCGCCTACGTCGGCACCGCCGCCGACGCGCCAGTCGGCGTAGTCGTCGAACTCCGCATTGAAAACCGAGCGGACGAAATCGCTCATCACGAGCAAGAGCAGGGCGGCGTGCTTGGCGGCGGACGCCGCGTCGTTCACGGGCCGGTACAGCAACGCGTGGGCACGGGATCCCTGGAAGTGAACTCGATAGCCGTCAAAAATGCCTTCAACGATGTCCGTGGCTTCGCACTGGTAAACATGCAGAGCCTGTATGAGTCGCTTGTAACCGTCCGACGACATCGTCTTGTCCGCCGCGAGGGCGGCGAAGTTCGAGATATCGACGTACACGTGCGCGCCGAGCACGTTGCGGCATTCCGTCTCCGACAAGATTGCTTCAAGATCATCCACTTCGCGGACGAGATCACTGACGTTGATCTCGCCCATGTTGGCAAGGTGCTTCTCGACGCGCTCCTTGCTGCGCGATTCGCTCCAAGGCATCAATCGTTACCTCCGACGCGAAGGCCGAACGCCGTGCGCTGTTCGGCACCTCGCAGTTGCAGACCGGAGCTGCATGTGAGCGTGCTGCGCCGCTCCGGAGACAAGCGCAGCGCGAAGGATTCGCTGGCCAAGACGTCCCAGCCGTGATCACGGCATGCACCCTCGAGTCGGGCGGCAAGATTCACCGCCGGCCCGATGATCGTAAACTGCCGCTTTTCGGCACTGCCGATATTTCCCATGAACACGGACCCGAAGCTCAGCCCGACGCCGACGCGGATCGCGCTACCCCCAAGCTCGTGCCGACGCGCGACCTCGACCAGGCCCTCCGCGCAGACCAGCATCCGCTCGGCATCGACTTCGGCGAGCCCCGGGAATCCCCAGAACGCCATGACGGCGTCGCCGATGAACTTGTCAACGAACGCGCCGTGCGCATGGAGATGATCGACCGCGTCCGAAAAATACCCGCTCAGGTCGGCGGCGATAAGCAGCGGGTCCATTTTCTCCGACGTCGCCGTGAAGTCGCGGATGTCGGAGAAAAGAACCGCCGCCTCGACTCGTCTGGGCCGACCGTATTCGAGACCCTTCGCCAGGAGTTCGTCTCGCACCGGGCGAGCCACGTGACTGCGAAACTCGGCAGCCAGCAGTTCCTCCGATCGGTATCGGTAGGAGCGCTCTTGCGTGGACTCGCGCAGCTTGCGCGACAGCGCGGACTCAAGGTTGCGAACGAAAGCATGATCGACGTGGAGACCGTCGAAGGCTTCAGCATCGATGCACAGCGCCGTCACGGGCGTCGCCGCGATGCAGTCTGCGCTGTGGTTGACACCGTCGATGAACGCCTGCTCGCCGATCACATCGTGCCTTTTGCGCGTGACAAGGTGCACGCCGCCGACACAGATGCGGGCCTCGCCGCTCATGATCACGACGACGAAGCGGGGGGCTTCGCCGGCCGCGATGATCTTTTCGCCGGAATCGAAGCGACGCACCGCGTCGGCAAGCGGCGTCAAACGCTCGGACGAAACACCGGCGAACAAAGGAGCATCGCGTATCGCGATCAGCGCATCAAACGCGCGCGCTCCGTCTGGAACCGCAGCGCGTGCGGCGCTTGCTTGATCCATTCGTGTACCCTCCGTTTGGGCGCGACATGAGTCGGCCCACGAGAAGGTGCGATCCTTCGCGTGAGGGTACTACGCTTGCATCGGCGAGAGCCGATACGTTAGGTGTAGCACCCTCACGTGAGGGCGCTGCATTCCGGGGAAGCGGCCGATTCGATTTGCAAGCCGGACGGCCGTTTCCGTTTGTGCAGCTGAGGCGAACGCTACGCGCTCGCGTCCTTCGTCTTGCGGCCGCGCGAGAACGCGCCGTGGCTCAATCCGTTCCTCTGGTAGAGATCGTTCAGCAGCCTTCCCGTGCTGGTCACCCTGAACGTCGATATCGTCCTCTTGCGGTCTGTGCTCTGTCGGTACGAGAGATCCTCGATCAACCCGAGTTGGTTCATCGTAAGGTAGACTTTCGCGCGTGCCTCCCAGTCCTCGATCGACGCATCGAACAAAACGGTACCCCGCTCGTCCGCCGCGTCTATCACGCGCCGAAGCTCCCTCACGAAGTCGGCGATGTTCATCTGTATATGCTGCGGCAACAGAGTGAACGCGATGACGGCGTTCACGACCTGGTTGACGCTGCTGGCCTGTAGCTCGTCCGCTACCTGTCGAAGCATGCTGTGCATCGATTTCGGAATGCGACCGTTCAGATTCACTGACTCCGGCGCACCCTCGATTGCGTCGGGCTGTGGCATGAATATCGCTCCCCTTCGAATCGCGAGGCCTGGCCTCGCACCGACAATTTTAGCACGCGTGGGGGCAACGTTCAAGGGCAATCAATCTTGCATGCGAACAGATGCGCGCGTCGGGTGCAATCCCGTATAAGGGGACACTGTAAACCGGAGTCGGACGTCGGAATCCTTTGGGTCGGTCGTCTCGTCCGATAGCCCGATGCTAGAATCTCAGTCGACGCCGTTGACCCGCGTCATTCGGCCCACGCCTGACGTTGACGCCCCATTTCGTGCGCCGGAGGAAATCGACGCGATCGTCATGCTTTGCCGAATCGTTCGCGGACGTATTCTCGGTACCGTTGGCCGGCGAGCCACGACAGAACCTCGGTCGCACCGGTTCGATCCGACGCCTCGCGCTCGGCAGTCGCGATAGCGACTTCAACGCCGAGCTTCGATCGGAACGCCTCTTCGTCGTACAAGAGCTTGCACTTCGGTTCGATGCCGCGGAGGATCTCTTCGAACGGACGCAGCCGGCCTGCATTCGGATCGTGTTGTTTGCGCACCGCATACGCCGCCATGTCCGCCGCTTGAAGCGGCGGCATCTTCTCATCGTCGACGAACCTCGGCGGGTCGTCCGAGATCCCGATTCGCTTGAGCATCTCGGGCGCCGATTTCGCTGTCGCTCGGTAGAGGTCGGCGGCCTCGCGCATGTTCACGTTGTGTTCGTCAAAGAAAAATATGATGTCGTCGTTATAACCGCGTGTCAGCTTGAAGTGATGGGCCATTTGGACGAGCGACATGTACTGCAGGAAGTAGGGGTTCGTATAGTACACGAGCCCATGTTCAACGAGCGCGTGCTTCGCGATCGTCGCCTGAGCCTGACGCCACGCGTCTGTCTCGACCACGCATGAAAGCTCGAAGGCTACGTGATCCCGAATGACGCGGGCGCAGTCGACGAGGCATGCGTTCATGCCGTCGCCGGGGACTTTGGCGAACACGCCGTCCAGCCTGATTGCCTCGCGCGTATGAATGTACGGAAGATCGTACCTGCGTAAGACCTCTCGCCACGCCTCGCAAAACAACATCGAGTTGTGGGCCGTAAAGACGTAACCGGACAACGTGAAGGCCGAGACTTGCTTGTTCTTCGCGTCTCCGCTGTCATCAATGTAGGCGTTCAGCATCCTGGCTCTTATTGGACGCGGAGGCGGAGGTTCCGCTCGAGTCAATCAACGCATGCGGCGAGGCAAAGGGCGCAACGGAGCCAGTGGCTCGCCGGGATGCACAGGCAGTTCGTCTAGTCGGATGTCGCGGAACGTTCCGTCCTCCTGGTGCAACAGCGTCCTGACGACGTCAGGGGCCGGCATCACGTCGGACAGCGACACGTTCTGATACATGCTCAGCAGGCGCGCGTACCGCTCGAGACTGAACTCATCGTGGAACGGGCGATTCGAGAGGCTCGGAAGCACCGTCACGCGTATTTGCCCGTCCTGTTCGGCGACCGCATACGAGAATCCGCGGACGCGCCGGCTTTCGTTGTACGCGACCTGCGCGGCGACTTCCACGAACTGAACCGGGTGGAGGGCGTTGTCGCCGACGACAGATCGGATCTCCGACATCATGTCCGAGGTCAAGCCATGATCGTTCAGTACGGCGATGAGGCCGACGCACCCCATTCGGATTGCGATGAACCTTCGCTGGAAGTCGTCACGGAAATCGAAGTCCAGCCTGACGTCGTCGGTCTTCAGCACGTTCAGCACAAACAGCGACCACGGCGGATAGGGATCGTAAGAAACGGGCGTAAGCACAACCTGGAGGAACGTGTGGAGAAGGTTCAACTCGTTGATCCGCCTCGCTCGAAGGATCGGCCCGCGCCTCGGGTCCTTTCGACTTGAGCGGAGGAAGTGTTCCTTCAACAATACCGCATAGTACATCTTCGCGAGCCAAAGGAAAATAATCTCCGGGTCGAGCCGCTTCATCGCCGCGTATCCGTTGGTGACCGCATCCCGCATCGGGCGCTCAAGTCGGCGATCCAACGTCTTGTTGCAACCCTCACAGCATGGAACCGTGAGTTGTCGATACGGAATCGATGTGCGGTTGAGCAAAACCAGGCCCTCATTATAGAGCCGAAACGCACGCTGCAACCATTTCGGGAAGATATGCTCCTCGGTCCGGGCGCGGTCTTTGAACGTACGTCGGCACAGGAAACAGCGGCTACGCGTGAGCGGTGCCTCGACCCGATCGCGTGGTCCGCGCACGCTCCGCTTTGACCTCATGGTGCGCGATTCGATTCGACGCCCGCGTTGCCTTGGCTGACCGCCCTGGAAGCACGACCTAAGGACACAACTGATTCTGGGCAGTCGAGCTGGCCTGGGCTGAACGATCAACTTAAACCTGTCCCCAGCGTAACTCGTTTCTAGCCCGCTCACAATGATTCGCTAAGTCGGGGCCGACGCCGCGCCGCAGGAAACGCACGGCGCGGAGCGTCGTTGCAATCCGGCAGCAATGCGAATTTCTTCCCAGCGCTCCTAATTTCGGTGCAGCTCACTCAAACTTCTTAATTAGAGTTTGAGCCTCCGCCTCGCGAACAATCTCGAGAAAGGTTGAGCCGTGAGCGAAAGCCTCGAAGCTGCGTGCGGCCAGTTCGAACAAGTCATCCTCGGTCAAATGCTGCGCACCGCCGGCATAGCAAGACACCAGGAACCGATTTCAAGGGATGATGACGACCACAATGATGACGAGCGCGGTGACGATTCGTCCGATTCAGCCTCAAGCGAGGATGCGTTCTCCCAGCTCATCACACAATCGCTCGCCGGCGCGATAGAGCGGGCGGGCGGCATCGGTCTCAAGTCATCGCTCGCCGCCGCGCTTGAAGGGCGCAAGCCGTGAGCGCGGGCGGCGCGGCTCTGCAAGCGCAGGCCGTCAACTACTCGCTCACTCGGACGGTCATCGATCGCGATGCGCTTTGCGAAGCTGCACTGCCGCTTGTCCGTAAGATCGCCGGCTGCGTGTTGCGACGTCTTCCGGCGTACTTCGCGATCGACGACCTCATCGGCGACGGTTCCATCGGCTTGCTCCGTGCGATTGATCGGTTCGATCCGGCTCAGGGTGCCACGTTCGAACATTGGGCGGGCCGGATCGTCCGCGGCGCGATCTTCAACGGCCTGCGGCGGATGGATTTCGTGCCCGAGCGCGTCCGGCGCGACGCCCGAACGCTTGAGGCCTCGCGATGGTCGATGACGCAAGCGTCGGGTAACGCACCATCCGATGATGAGGCTGCGCAGAACGCCGGTCTCGATCAGCGGCAGCTTCTCGCGATCCGCATCGCGCTCCGGCGCTCGACACCGCAGTCGATCGACATACCCGCGCCCAACACGGAAGATACGCAGCCTTTGCGCGACAAGATCCCCTCGAACGTCGTCGATCCCGCCGTCGCCTTCGAACGCCTCGCGCTGCGGCGCGCGGTCGGCAAGGCCGTCTCGTCGCTTCCGCCGCGCGAACGCCTCATCGTCTCGTCGTTCTACGCCGGCAATGTCTCGCTGCGACAGATCGGCGATCAGCTCGGCATCAGCAAGCAGCGCGTCTCGCAGCTCCACGGCCGAGCGCTCGTCGGACTCCGCGCTGCGCTCGCCGGACACGACGAGCGGTGATGTTCGAGCGCTCCGGTGCGCCCGCGGCAGACGCACCCGGCCGAAGCGGTGTCGATCCCGTCCGTCCGGCGTACGATATCGATCTCCCGGGAGACGAGCTTTGGTCCAAGCCGTCCATCGCGGATGCTATCGCTTTAAGTCCGAGAGCTGCGAAGCGTTTGGCCGAGCAAGCGAGGACGCGCGCAGTCGTCATGCCTGAGCTCGAGGATGCGCACTGCTCGATCGATGCGGGATCCGGCAGGTCGATCATCCTCGACGGTGGTCTTTACCGCGCCGGCCGGACGCGTTAGGCTGTCTAAGCCCGCCGCTTCGGGGTACATCACTGCCAGGGCGCGCGACACAGCACGATGCGCGCGAACGCGAAGGAGTCAATTAATGGCGGGCAAGTGCGGACATCCGGCGTGCAGGTGCGTGATCACCGGCGACCGTAGCGGCTTCTGCAGCGACTATTGCAGCGAACAAGGAAACCAGACGCTGTCGGAACGCTGCGAGTGCGGGCACCCCGCGTGCGAGCATTCCCCGTCGCAGGAATAGTCCGCCCAAGGCGGTCGGGCTAACGCTACGGACGGCGGCTTCGGCCGCCGTCTTTTCGTCGAACGCTTTTCAGCAGGCGTTTCAGTGGCGTTTCATCGGCGCGCGGTAGCCTGACCTCAACTTCGCTTCACGTTCGTCGAGGTGCGACATGATCTATCGCTTCGCGGTCGTCGTCGCGGCTGTTTCGTTCATCGCCGCGTGTTCGAACATCGGAACAAGCAGCCTCGGATCGTCATCGGGGCAGCCGGGTGTGGCCGGCCTGTCTTCAAATACGGGCGGACCGCCGGTCAAGTATTTCCAAACTCCGACGCAGTTCTCGTGGCCCGAGTACATCAGGATGGGTCCGGACGGCAACCTGTGGTTCACCGAGTACTACGCTAACAACATCGCGCGCGTCACGCCGGCAGGCACGATCATGGAGTTCGCCGAGCCCGCTGACAGCGACAATGAGGCGCTCGTGACAGGGCCGGACGGGAACATCTGGTTCACGTCTCCGGGTTCGAACCAGATAGGCCGGATGACGACATCCGGCGCGTTCACGATGTTCGACATACCGACGTCGAATTCGTCGCCGCGCGGCATCGCGGTGGGACCCGACGGCAACCTCTGGTTCGCCGAATACTACGCGGGCAAGATCGGGCGCATCACGCCGTCGGGGTCGGTCATGGAGTTCTCGATCTCGATCAACAGCAGCCCGTGGGAGATCATCGCAGGCACGGACGGCATCATGTACGTGACCGATTCGACCTCAGACGAGATCGAGCGCTTCGACCCGTCGACGCTCAAGTTCATGAGCCCCATCCAGCTTCGACAGGCCGACAACCCGTGGGGACTGACGATCGGACAGGATCACAACGTGTGGTTCACCGGCCGTGCGAGCCACAAGATAGGCGTCATCGTCAATGGGAAAGTCCATGAGTTCAAGATCCCTACTGATGGTGCGTACCCCGATGACCTCGCTCAGGGCTCCGACGGGATCTTCTACATCACCGACTCGTTGCGGAATTCGATCAGCCGCTTCAATCCCACGACCGGCACATTCGAACCGCGTATCATCCTAGGAACGACGAGCATCCCTACGTCGATCGCGGTCGGTTCGGACGGGAACATCTGGTTCACCGATCCGAGCTACACGAGCCCGGCGCGGATCGGGCGGTTATCGATCTGAACTAGCGCGCGGTCGAGAGCGCGTTTCGGCTGAGCCGAGAGCGCGCTTCGGCCGCCGTCAGGCCGTCGATCGAGAAGAGCTTGCGGCGCGCCGAAGCGCCGCGCAACAAATTCACCGCGCTCGGCGGTGCTCCGACCGCACGCGCGATTGCGCGGCGCACCGCGTTGTTCGCCTCGCCGTCCCTCGCAGGCTCGCGCACTCGCACGGTGATGGAGCCATCGGCGCCGACAATGATTCCGGGCGCTTTCGCGCCCGGTTTGACCATCACTTCGATCTTGGCCGACGCTGTCGTCAGGACGCGTGCTCTTTCGCGGATCCGGCGGAGTTGAGCGACGGCCTCGATTCATCGACGAGCGCGAGATGACGCGTGAGGAACGTGCGGAAGTCGTGCTTCACCGATTCGAGATGATCGAGGACACGCTGCAGCTCGGAACGCGCGCCTTCGATCTGGCGGCGGATCGCTTGGAGCTCGTTGTCGAGGTCGAGGCTCGCGCGCTGCTTGATGAACTCGACCTCTTTGTGCGCCGCCGCTTTGAGTTCATCGGCCGTGCGTTGCGCGAGGACGAGCGTGTTCTGCAGGCTCTCCTCCATCGCGCGGAAATGCGAAACGCGCTGCTCGAGATCGGCGACCTTCGTCTCGAGCGCGGTGCGGGCTTCGATGTCTTCTTCCATCGACGCGATGATCTCGTCGAGAAACTGGTCGACGTCCTCGCGTGCGTAACCCTGGAGAGCTTTCTTGAACTCCCGATGCTCGATGTCGAGCGGGGTGATCTTCATGGCCGTCGGTTCGCCTCTAGACCGCGAACGCCTCGGTCACGAGCTCGCCGTCTTTCGCGTTGATCTGCACGTTGCTCGGAACGAACAGGTAGATGCCCTCCGCGATGCGGTGCATCTTGCCGTCGAGCGTGTAGATGACGCCGCTCAGGAAGTCGACGATCCGCTGGGACATGACCCGGTCGGTTCCGATGAGGTTGACGGTCACGAGATGACGCGCGCGCAGCGCATCGCCCATCTCGGTCACCTCTTCGTAGCGCCTCGGGTGGAAGACCGAGACGCCGACGCGGCGCGACGTCTTCGCGTCGCCGAGCGACACGACGTTGTGCTTCACGTCGTCGTCGTATTCGTCGTCGAAGTCTTCTTCATCGGTTGCCCCGGCCGAGAGCATGTTGCCGAGTCGCGACCAAAACCCCATGACCTTCCCCTTAGCCTTTCGCCGGCCTGGCGCCGAAGAGCGCGGTGCCGAGCCGGACCATCGTGGAACCTGCGGCGACGGCCGCTTCGAGATCGTCGGTCATACCGAGCGAAAGCACGTCGGCGTCGGAGACGATCGCGCGAACCGAGCGAAACGCCCCCGCTGCACGGGCGAACGATTCGGCCGTCATCGAATGATCTGCCGG
>DASQJC010000120.1:0-4822 GCA_035631255.1 Candidatus Eremiobacteraceae bacterium
GCAGCGTGCCGATCGATGCCGGATCGGCGCCCGCCTCGAGACTCATCGTGAGGATGACGAACGCGTTGCGGAAATCGGCCAAGCGCCCGGACGAATCGGTCAGCCGCCCGTCGTCGAGCACTTGCAAGAGCAGATCGAGCACTGCGCTGTCGGCGCGATCGACATCGTCGAAGAGCACGACGCAATACGGCCGGCGGCGCACTGCCTCGGTGAGTTCGCCCGCGCGATCCGACCCTGAATACCCGGGCGGCGATCCGATGAGCCGCGCGACCGAGGCGCCGCTACCGAATTCGGACATGTCGAAGCGCAACAACGCGTCGTCGGAGCCGAAGAGCACCTCCGCAGTCGCCCGCGCGAGCTCGGTTTTCCCGACACCCGAGGGACCCGCGAACAAAAGCGCGCCCGCCGGTCCGCGTTCGCGCCGCAGTCCTGCGCGCGATTGGCGAACGCACTCGGCGATGGCGCGCAATGCGGGCTCTTGCCCGACGACTCTGCGGCGCAGCCGATCCTCAAGGTCGAGTAGACCTGCCGCTTGATCGGCGCTCATCGTCTCGACGGGAACGCCCGTCCAACCCGAGACGATGCGTGCGATGTCGTCGGCGGTGACCATCGTGCCGCCGCGCATGGCGACCATCGCCGCTCCTTCGTCGAGCAGGTCGAACGCTTTGTCGGGCAGGCGGCGTTCGGGGATGAAGCGCGCTGACAGTCGCACTGCCGCGACGAGCGCGCCGTCTTCTATCTGAACGCGATGATGTCGTTCGTAGCGCGGCCGCAGACCTTCGAGCATCGAGCGGCAATCGAATTGTGTCGGTTCTTCGACGACGACCGGCTGGAAGCGGCGTTCGAGCGCGGCGTCGTGCTCGATGTGCCGGCGATAGTCGTCGAAGGTCGTCGCGCCGATGCAACGCAGGTCGCCTCGCGCGAGCGCCGGCTTGAGCATGTTGGCGGCGTCGACCGTCGAGCCTTCGGCGCTGCCGGCGCCGACGAGCGTATGGAGTTCGTCGATGAAAAGGATGACGTCGTCCGGGAAGCGCTTCAATTCGTCGAGCACCCGGCCGAGCCGCGCTTCGAACTCGCCTCGATACTTCGTGCCGGCGACGAGCACCGCCGGCGACAACGCGACGACGCGTCGCCCGAGCAGAGTCCGAGGAACGTCGCCGTTGACGATGCGCAGCGCGAGTCCCTCGACGATCGCGGTCTTTCCGACGCCTGCATCGCCGATCAGCACGGGGTTGTTCTTCGTGCGACGGGCGAGGATGCGGACGACCCGTTCGATTTCCGGCGCGCGGCCGATCACCGGATCGAGCCGCCCTTCGCTCGCGAGCTGTGTCAGATCGCGTGAGACGGAATTGAGAGTCGGCGTCCGATACGATGCGGCGACCGCGACGGGAGCGCCCAAAGGTCGAGCCGAGGGCGCCTGATCGGGTGATTGTTCCGAAACTTTGCGCGCGGCAAATGCAGCGGCTAAAGCGGCGGCGCCAAAAGCTGCGAGAGCTGCACCGCTCGCGACGAGCGCGCGAGTTCTGTCAGCCGCGGCCCTGCATGCATCGCAAAGAGGTTCCGCGACGGGGCGACCGCCGCGCAGCGCGATGCTCGTGCTCGTCGCCGGCTTAGTGCGGCAGCGCGCGCAAACGGTCTTCATGACGATGCGTCGTCCTCTCCGAACCAAAGATGGAGCAACCCGTGGATGATGCGCGCGGTCGCGCCCCAGATGCGATCTTCGCCGACCTGATACGAATAGATCCTACGCATCGTTCCGTCGGGGCCGCGCAGTTCGTGTCGTTCGACGCCCTGCGAGAGCAGCGTCGCGAGCGGCACCGCTATCGGACGCGCGACTTCGAGCGGATCGCTGACGACCTCAGGCTTTGCCCCGATGAATCCCGCGACCGGCGTGATGATGTAGTTCGACACGAAGGTATGGACGTCGTCGAGCAAACCGAGCACGCGAACGGAAGCGGGTTCGATTCCCAGCTCCTCATTTGCTTCGCGCAGCGCCGCATCGACCACATCGCGATCGACTTTTTCGATCGACCCGCCCGGCAGGCAGATCTCACCTTTGTGATCGATGACTTCGTGCGTTCGCTCGAAACAAAGAAGCTCGAGCCCCGCTGGTGCGGCGATGATCGGCACGAGCACCGCGGCGCGTCGCGTCCCCGGCGCATCGCGCTCGACGCGAGAACGCAAAGCGAGACGCTGCTGAAGCGTCTCGATCGACGCCGTCGCGCTTAGGATCCCGTCAGTTGAGCGAGATCCGTACCGTAAAGGCCTTTGATCGCCCGTCATCGTCGTCGTCATCGCTTTCGCCATCAGCCTTCGACGTGTTCGAAGCGCGCAGCCGTCGTGTCTCCTCGTCGAGCAGCCTGAGCTCGAGATCGAGCCGCTCCGCCGCGGACGGCGACTCGAGCAGCGATTGTTTTGCTGCCGCATCGACCTGCATCGCGTCCGCGATGAGGAAGGAAGAGACCGTGGGGTCATCCGGCAACTGCACGACTTCGAGCTCGCGGCCCGACAGCTGAAGCAGGGCTTGCAAATAGTCGCGGAAGCTTTCGGCCGCGGCGGCACGCAGCCGCACAGCAGCGTCGACCGGCCCTATCGGCTCTTCGAGATATGATACCCGCGCGGTCCAAAATGGTTTCGTCTGGACGAAGCGGTCGACCCGAAAGCGCTGCAGGCCTTTCGCGACGATATAGAGCCGTCCCTCAGAGAGCCGTCGCACTTCGACGATCTGCGCGACTGTTCCGACGGTCGCCGGGTCGAGATCGTCGCCGACCTCATTGCCCGCCTGGTCGAGCACGACGCCGAACGGCGCGTCGCGGTCGATGCACGAGCCGATCATCGTCTTGTAACGCTCTTCGAAAACGTGCAATCGGATGCTGCCGCCGGGCACGAGGACGGCGCTCAGGGGGAAAAGATCGAGTTCGTTGTGGACTTCCATCGACTTGCGGCCGTGCAGGGCCGCGATCTCAGCGCTGCGTTAGCGAGCGGCGAATTCCTCGCGCCACGCACCTGCGATGCGTTCGAGGGTCTCTTCGTCGGCGCGCTCGGGATCATCTTCGAAGTCGTCGAGTTCGGTGACAAGACGAAGCAGCTCCGGCAACGCGACCTGCGATGGGTCGTCGTCCGGATGAGCCTGTGCCAGCTCGAAGCCGATGTCCTCGATATCCTGCCACGTGAGGCCCATGCGCTACAACCTTCCCCCGCTTCCCGAGCGGACCCCCATGTTGGGCGTCGGCGTTCCCCTGACCTCTAAGTGATTCCGACGACGTTGTATCCCGCGTCGACGTACAATACGTGACCGGTGATCGCAGTCGAAAGATCGCTCGCGAGGAATACTGCCGCATTCGCGACGTCGTCTGCGACTGCGTTGCGCCGAAGCGGCGATTTCGCCGCGACATCGCTGAGGATGCTCGTGAAACCGCTCACCGCTCGCGCAGATGCGGTCTTGATCGGCCCGGCGGAGATCGCGTTGACGCGCATGCCGCTCTCGCCGAGATCGACCGAGAGATAGCGGACGCACGATTCGAGCGCCGCTTTCGCGACGCCCATCACGTTGTAGCTCGGCACGGCGCGCACCGAACCGAGGTACGTCATCGCCATGACCGATGCGTTCGGCGCGAAGACGGGGACGAGCTCGCGGCACAGCGCGACGAGCGAATACGCGCTGACGTCGAGCGCGAGGCCGAAGCCGTCGCGCGACGTCGCGTAGAATTTCCCGCCGAGCTCTTCCTTCCGTGCGAATGCGATGCTGTGCACGAGCGCGTCGAGCTTCGCACCGCGTTTGTCGATGAAATCGCGCAGCGCCGCGAGACTTTCGTCTTTCGAGACGTCGCACATCGTCGCGACGCCGCCGCACTCGGCGGCCATCTTCTCGACCTCATCCTTCGTGCGCTCGCCCTCGTACGTCAGGATGAGGTTCGCGCCGTGCGCATGGAACGCGCGCGTGATGGCGTACGCGATGCTCCAACGATTCGCGATGCCGGAGACGAGTGCGGTCTTCCCCGACAGCAGCGCCATCAGCGCCCGGCCTCGTCGAGCCGCTTGTTGATCTCATCCCAGTTGACGACGTTCCACCACGCGCCGAGATAGTCGGCGCGGCGGTTCTGATATTTCAGATAGTACGCGTGCTCCCACACGTCGTTGCCGAAGATCGGCGCGCTTCCCGATGAGATCGGGTTGTCTTGATTCGGCGTGCTCACGATCTCGAGCTTGCCGCCGGACGTGCGGACGAGCCAGACCCAGCCGCTGCCGAATTGCTTCGTGCCTGCTTCGTTGAACGATTTCTTGAACGATTCGAAATCGCCGAAGGTCGATGCGATCGCTTCGCCGATGCGTCCGGTCGGCGCGCCGCCTTTTCCGGGCCCCATGATCGTCCAGAACATCGTGTGGTTGACGTGGCCGCCGCCGTTATTGCGGACCGCCGCCTTGATGTCGTCCGGCACTTTCGATAAGTCTTTGATGAGTTCGAGCGCGCTCTTCGATCCGAGCTCGGGGTGCTTCTCGATGGCCGCGTTGAGATTGGTGACGTACGCTTGATGGTGCTTGTCGTGGTGGAGCGTCATCGTCTCTTTGTCGATATGCGGCTCGAGTGCGTCGTACGCGTAAGGAAGTTTCGGCAGTTCGTGCGCCATTACGGATGACCTCGCTTCATAACGGGTATGTATTCAAGTGCCGGTGCTTTGCAAGGGCTAGATGTTACGGACAGCGAGGGGTCAAGTCCTAGCCCGGCCAACGTCGAATCGCATGCGGGTCACCGTCCGATTGTTCGCCGCGCACCGCGAGGCGGCGGGAACGAGCACGTACGTCACCGATCTGCCTGCGGGCG
>DASQJC010000121.1:0-4676 GCA_035631255.1 Candidatus Eremiobacteraceae bacterium
TGCGCGGCATGCTCTACGTCGAGCTCATGTGCCGAACGATGACGCGCGACGCGCACTCGGGTGACGCGCACGCGCTTCCGAATGCCGCGTGGCGGCTCTTGCGGGCGGTCGAATCGCTCAAGGACGCTCACGAGCGCGTGCGCATCTCGGGTTTCTACGATTCCGTCCGACCGTTGTCCGCGAAAACGAAAGCGTTCCTCGCACGCATTCCGCCGCCGGACCCTTCTTGGGCAAGGGGCCTGGGCGTTCGCGAGTTCGCCGGCGGCCGAAAGGCCGAAGCGCTCGCAGCGGCAGTGTTCGAACCGACGTGCAATATCGCCGGCTTTTCCGCCGGCTACGCGGGACCGGGTTCGAAGACGGTGATCCCGTCGCAAGCGTCGTGCAAAATAGACTTTCGCCTCGTACCAGACCAAGAGCCCGACGCGATCGCACGATTGCTTCGAGGCCATCTCGATGCACATGGCTTCGACGAGATCGAAATCAGCATCATCGGCCGGATCCGGCCGGCGATGACCGATCCGGAGGCGCCTATCGTCCAGATCGCGATCGACGCCGCGCGTGAGGCGTGGCGTAAGGAACCGGTCGTCGTGCCGATGGCCGGAGGATCGGGCCCGATGGCGTTGTTCACCGAGCTCCTAAGGTTACCGGTGGTCAGCGTCGGATGCAGTTATCCAGGGTCGCGCAAGCATGCGCCGGACGAACACGTGAGGGTCGACGATTTCGCCGGCGGCGCGAAGCACGTCGCTCGGATACTCTCGGCATTCGCCTCCTCTGACGGCCGCCGCACAGTGAGCGGATGAGCACAGCCCGCAAACCGCGCCGGCGCGTCTTCGGAGTGTTCTCTATCGTCTTCCTAACTGTCATCGCCGGCGCGTTTGCGGCATGGTTCGGAGTCGCTGCGGTCACGTGGATGCACTATGGTTCGCCAAAGCCGAGTACGCTGCCCGACACCGCGCTCGACCATTTCATGCCGGTCTACGAGGTCGACGAACAGCAACAGGTCGCCGTCAACGCGCCGTGGACGAATACGTTCGCGGCGGAATGCCGCATGGATCTCCAAGATTCGGCGATCATCCGATCCGTCATCGAGGATCGCGCGCGGCTGCTCGGGGCGACGCCGGATCCGCGGGCGAGCGGCGAATCGGGCGCGTTCGTCGCGCAAGCGATCTCATATGGATGGGGCGTCCTGGCGGAGGATCCGGGCCACGAGATCATCCTCGGCTCTGTGTCGCAACCGTGGGAATCAAACGTCGCGTTCCAAGCACTCCCACCCGACGAGTTCGAAGGCTACCGATCTGCCGGTTACGCGAAGATGATCTGGACGTTCGATGCCGAGCCGACGGGGCCGACGTCGTCGATCGCACGGACCGTCACGCGCGTCGAGACGACGGATCCCGATTCACGTGATAAGTTCCGCCGGTATTGGTCGACGATCTCGCCGGCGATCGCTTTCATCCGCTCGCAAGCGCTCGCCCTCGTGCAGGCTGATGCGCAAGATGGCTATCACGCGAACGGAACCGCGCCACCCGCGACATGCGAAGCGATAGACTCGATCAGATGATCTCGTACGTTTGAGTGCGTTTGTTCACGTGTTTATCGCCGTCACGCCGGAGCGATCGCAGGCGTGCACTTGCGTCGGATAGTCGTCGCCGGTCGCCTTGTGCCAGCACTGTTGGAGCATCGAGCAGTAACAGACCTCGATGCGCGTTCGTCGCTGAGCATCGGCGGCTAGAGCGGCGAACTGTTTCGAGTCGACCCGGAGAAGCGGCACGGAATCGCCCGAACGGATCACCGCGCCCGGCCCTAAGTTCGTCAACGTCACCGTCGACCCGTTCTGCGGCTTGAAACCAAGCGTGCGAAGTGATCTCGACAACGAGCTTTGCGGCTTGCCGTCGACGTAAAAGGTCGCAGAACCGATGATCGCCGGGCCCGAGCCGACGTTTTGCACATCGACCTCGACGTACGCGTTGCCCGCCGACTCCCGGAAGTTGACGTACGGCCACACGGTCACGCTCAACTGGCTGGCGATGACGTGGCCTTGATAGACCGCCGCGCCGGCCGCGAGGCAGCTTACGACGAGCGCGCATAGCGCGATGATAAGATCGACCCGCAGTGCTCGCGACGGTTCATTGCTCATGTAGCGCCACGTTCACGCAATCCTCACCGTGCTCCCTTCGTCTTCAGCTGCGTCGATGCTGGTCGCGGCATCCCATGCGAACGTCGGCAGCCAGTGCGTCGATAAGTAATCGTCGCCGTACGCCGCATCGACGCTCGTCGAGTAGAGCACGCGCGCATGGTCGAGCAGCGGCTCGAAATCACCGCCGATGGCCGCAAGCCGCGCGAGGACGGCCGCGCGCGACAGGTTGAGGCCGTGCAGGTGGACGATCTGCCCGTCACTCACATTTGGGACGTCTGCGGCACCGACAAACGCTGAAAGCTGATCGGAAGATGGAACGAACGCTCTCCACCACTTCGCGAAATCTTCTTCAGTGAGAACGCGGCGCATAAGATCGGCGACCGTCAATCCTGGCGATAGGAAGTCGTTCGCGCTTCGCTCCCACGCAGCCGGATAGTCGCGGTCGAGCCCGAACCACGCAGCCGCTTTTTTGCCGACCATCTGCTCCAACTTCGTGGATCCGAGCACCCGCGATGCGTCGAGCATCAAGCCCATCGCGAACGCCGTATTGCTGTGGACACCGTGACGGACGGGGCCCGGCATCGAACTCAGCCAATGGGAGGCGCGATCGGCGATCTGTTCGGCGAACGTGCGCAGCGGGGCGCGCGGCGCTTTCGCTGCGTCGATCGTCACCGAGGCGGCGGCCAATCGGAGGAGCCACGCCCATCCGTATGGCCGCTCGTAACTCGGTTGTGAAGTGAGATAAGCGGCTTCAGCCTCGATGTTGGTCGCCGTCAGGTTTGAGGCGAGCGCTTCGGTCAGACCCGTGACGATCTCCGGCGAGTCGGGAGACCGATATGCAATCAGCTGAAGGGCCGTCCAGTGCGAATGGACGCTCGAGTGCCAGTCGAATGAGTTCCCAAAGGCTGGATGTGCCGTGAACGGGTCGAACGCGGCGTCACCTTCGCGGAACAGCCGCGAATCGTGATATGGGAAACGCCTCGTGATATTCACGAGCACGACCGGTGCGATCAGCGGGGCAAGCTCCGCTCGTAGCGATTGTGAAGACACGCACCGCAGTTCGCGAAAAGATCCGCCGCTCCGGCAAGACGAGGCGGGCGCTGTCGCAGGCGCCCGCGTCGGATGAGGCTTTGCAAACCTGCGATGTGCGTGCCTTGAGGACGACCGGTCGCCGCATCTTTCGAAGAGCAGAGCGAGCAAAAGCATCACGCCCATTGCGGGGGCAAGAGTGCGGCCGCTGTCGGTGCGTTACCTGAATGGCAAAGTGAGCAAGAGGGCAACATTCACGGCGAAGAGCAAGCCGGCCGTCGGCAACTGCACTTTGATCTGCCGATATTTGTCAGTCATCTCGAGCAAAGCGGGCGGCACGAGATTGAAATTCGCAGCCATCGGTGTGCATAACGTGCCGCAATACCCCGCGAGCATGCCGATGGCGAAAAGCGGCGCAGGATGCGCACCGAAATGCTCGACGAGGACTGGCCACCCGACTGCCGCCGTCATGATGGGAAACGCGGCGAACGCATTGCCCATGATGATCGTGAACAGCGCCATGCCGAGCGCGTAGACGATGACGGCGAATATCCTCGACTGTTCGGGCACGACATGTTGCGCGATCGTTCCGACGTCGGCGCCGACGCCGGCGGTCGTGAAAAGTCCGCCGAGCACGGAAAGCATCTGCGGCAGCAACACAGCCCAGCCGACCGATTCCAAGAGCCGTCTTCCTTCGCGGAGCGCTACCGAAGGCTGCTTCGGACGTAAGAGTACCAAGCCGACGATAAGGGCGGCGATGACCGCGATACCAAGCCCGACGAGCGTCGCTTGACCCGGTGCGAGAAGCGGTTGGCCGCCGATCTCGATTTTGCTGACGCCGACGGCGATCGCGACCGTCACGACCGGAATCGTAAGCGCCGGTGCGAACAGCGCGTTCCCTCGCGCTTGCGCGCTCGCTTCTCGCTCCGCCTCGCTCGTCGTCTCGACGTTGCCGGGCGACGTCATGCCTGTGCCCGCGATAAGCGCCATTGCTATGACCGACAATCCGAGCGGCCAGAGCGGCAATTCCGTCACGAAACTGCCGTAGAAAAACGAGAGGCCGAGCAAAGACCAGAATGAGCAGTTCGTCCAACGTTTTGCGTGCGATCGGTCGAGCGCGATCTGAACGCCGGTTGCGAGGAAGAACGCTCCCGCCATCCAGTAGATCCATTCGGCCGTGATCACCGCCCGCTCCGATCTGCTTTCGGCGATCGCGTAAGCATCGCGTCAAGCCGGCCATCGAGCCGAAGCACTCGGAACCCGTGGATGATGAAGGCCGCTATCGCCGTCGGAATCGCCCACAATGCCACCTGGAGTGGGTCGAGCGTCAAATGATAGTTTGCGTCGACGTACGCCGTGATGAGCAGCACCGCGCCGATCGCGACGAAAATATCCTCGCCGAAAAACGCGCCGACATTGTCGACGGCGGCAGCGTATGCTTTCACTTCGTCGCTTACGCGATCGGGCAGTGCTTCGCCATGTGAGCGCATCACCGCCCCCTCAGCCATCG
>DASQJC010000122.1:0-7639 GCA_035631255.1 Candidatus Eremiobacteraceae bacterium
GCTCGTCACCGTGCCGCCGGGGCCATACGAGCCTTGATGATCGACCGCGTACTCTTCGAGTCCGGTCGCGATCATCTTGACGTTGCCCTCGCAGCCGGACGTCTGCGCTTCGGCGCGCGCGTGCAGGAAGTTCGGGATGAGGATCGCCGCGAGGATGGCGATGATCGCGATGACGATCATCAGCTCGATGAGCGTGAACCCTTTATCGCGGTTAGCCGGCGTTTGCAAGTCGTGTGACCCTCCACACGGTTAATGCCCAAACGATCGTCACGCGCGGACCTAGGTGTGTCCGGTGTGACTCCCGTCCGCGGTGTCTAGATGACACTTATGTTCTCGGACAAAACGAAGGGCCGGCGTAGCGCCGGCCCGTTCGAATCTCGTGATCCTCGGGTGTTACTTGGCCTGGATGCCCGAGTTCTGGTTGTAGATGATCGACTGACCGCCGGGGTTGCCCGGAAGGTTGCCGGTCGTCGTCGTGTCGTGTCCGCCGGTGTCGGTGATCTGGTACGAGCCGTACGACGCCGTCGCCGTGTTGACGCTGTAGTTCGACTTGTTGACCGGATCAGACGGCGTGACGCCGAGGTAGAGCGTGCCGAGCAGCGTGCTCGTCACCGTGCCGCCGGCACCGTACGTGCCATTGTGGTCGACCGCATACTCTTCGAGCGCAGTCGCGATCTGCTTCTCGTTGCCTTCGCAGCCGGACGTCTGCGCTTCAGCGCGCGCGTGCAAGAAGTTCGGGATGAGGATAGCGGCCAAGATTGCGATGATCGCGATGACGATCATCAGCTCGATGAGCGTGAAACCCTTTTGCGATTTGGTCACGAGAGATACCCTTTCTGGCGTTGTATCAGGCTCTGGGCGCCGGTCCGCGGCGCATGCCTATACTCTTGGTATCGGCAGCATGCATCCTGAAGGTGAGCCTGGCGGCGTCGCATCTCGCGCGACGATCTGCATCCAACAGCATCAATGCCCAACCGCCTTTGGCCGTAGACCTTTTGCCGCTTCTGTGACCCGGGGCACACCGAAGGGGCGCCTATGGAAATGCGGTTCCGAAAGGCCGCAGACCGCCCTATTTCGCTTGGAAACCCGAGTTCTGGTTGTAGATGATCGATTGGCCGCCGGGGTTGCCCGGAAGGTTGCCGGTCGTCGTCGTGTCGTGGCCGCCGGTGTCCGTGATCTGGTACGAGCCGTACGTTCCCGGTGACGTCGTCACGGTATAGTTCGACGTGTTGACAGGATCGGTCGGCGTGACGCCGAGATACTGGGTGCCGAGCAGCGTGCTCGTCACCGTGCCGCCGGTGCCGTACGACCCGTTATTGTCGACCGCATACTCCTCGAGCGCCGTCGCGATCTGCTTCTCGTTCGCCTCGCAGCCTGAGGTCTGCGCTTGTGCCCGGGCGTGGAGAAAATTCGGGATGAGAATCGCCGCGAGGATCGCGATGATCGCGATGACGATCATCAGCTCGATGAGCGTGAACCCGTGCGATTTTGTATTCACTCTCACATCTTCGGCATGTCGAGAAGCTTGCTTGAGGTCGAAAGCCGCATGAGAAAGGCCCGCCGACCAGCGGTCGCCGGGCCTCTAGAACTCGTCGCGCCTGGTCTTACTTCGCTTGGATACCCGAGTTCTGGTTGTAGATGATCGATTGGCCGCCGGGATTGCCCGGAAGATTGCCGGTCGTCGTCGTGTCGTGCCCGCCGGTGTCGGTTATCTGGTACGAACCGTACGACGCCGTCGCCGTGTTGACGCTATAGTTCGATTGATTCACCGGATCCGACGGCGTGACGCCGAGATAAAGCGTGCCGAGCAGCGTGCTCGTCACCGTGCCGCCCGCGCCGTACGTGCCGTTGTGGTCGACCGCGTACTCTTCGAGCGCGGTCGCGATCTGCTTCTCGTTGCCCTCGCAGCCGGACGTCTGCGCTTCGGCGCGCGCGTGCAGGAAGTTCGGGATGAGGATCGCTGCGAGAATCGCGATGATCGCGATGACTATCATGAGCTCGATGAGCGTGAAACCTTTTTGCGACTTGATCAAGTCAGGGCACCCTTTCTGGGCCGCGCGATCCCCCAGGCGGCTACTTTGAAGATTGTTCCGTGCCGCGCGGCGTTGCGCGACGACGTTCACACTTACTTAATGCCCTCTTGTTAGGACCGTCAGACCCGCGGCTTTGTAACGGCGCGCACATGGTGCATCGGTGTTGATGGGCGTTTCGTCTGCTTGTCATATAAGACGATATTGACGATGTCGGAGAGGCCAGCGCGAGCTTCCGACCACACGTGCAGTTGACTCCGCGTTGAATCGAGATATCGCTTCACTTGGTGTTTGGGGTCCGCGTAGTACGGTTGATTTTCGATGTACCAGATGCGCTGACTCGCGTGTTTGCGGATCCAGTCGAGCGTGAACGGCAGATCCGCCGGCATTGCCGGCCCTTCTGCCGGGTGGCCTCGAAACGCGGTGAAGTCGCCGACGACGAGATACGGGAAACCTTGGACGAACAACATCGCGTCACTCGGCTTTTCGTTCTGCAGCACGATGAGATTGACGAGATACCAATCGGTGAATTGATAGAACGGGTCCCACACGATGTCCGCAGAGCAAACGGCGGCGACCGCCGGAACCGCGACGGCTAAGGCAGCGCCCAGGACACGCAAGCGTCCGGCGATGAGCCAGGCAGCGAGGCCGCCGACGGCGACGGCGAATCCGGGCAGCGTGGGCAGCAGGTAGCGCGGAATGACGAGGCCCTTGCCGGTAGCAAGCGTGGCTAATACTTGCACCGCAGCGACGCCGAGCCAGAACGGCACGATGGTCTTCGGCCAGCGGACGACCGCGATCGTCGCGACGATCGCGACGAACGCGGTGACCGACCACGCGAAGACGATCGAGCCCGACCAGTCGAGCGGCACGCCCGCAAGGACGACGTCGCGCGGCAGCAGCACCCACCCGATCGGCACGACGTTCGTGCCAGCGACCAAACCCCCGTGCGGCGCTTGGATGCGTATCGCCCACATCCACGGCACGAGCGCGATGACCGCGGCGACGCCCGACGCGATGATCGGCCAGCGCTTTCGCAAGGCGAGCAGTGCGTATGCGCCTTGGCACACGAGCGTGACCGCCCCGAGATATTGGATGTACGGAACGAGTATCGCGACGGCGCTGTAGCCGAGCCACGCGATGATCCGTTTTCGTCCGGTCTTCTCTTGCGCGATGAGGATCAGCCACCACGACGTCGCGCATAGCGCCGTGAGCACGCTGTACATGCGGAAGACGCGATCCCAGTCGACGAGGCTCGGTTCGACCGCGACGACGAACGCCGTGACGCCGGCCGCGACGTCGCCGAACAAACGCCGCGCGATCGCCCACGATGCGACGATCGTCAGCAGACCGAACGGCGCCGTGAGATAGCGATAGTCCCACGGCTGCCAATGCAGGGCGCCGATGAGCCAATGCGTCACCGCGTAGAAGACCGGCGGATGGAAATCGTGGTAGACGATCTGGTCCATCATGGCCGGCCACGGTTTCGATGCGACCCAGATCGTGAACGCTTCGTCGAGGAAAAGGCTGCGATTCGTCAGTTCGTAGAACCGCAGATAGCCTCCGACCAAGAGCGCGGCGCTCAGCGCGACCAGCGCGTAATCAATCTTACGCGGTTTCATTTCGACGTTGATGTGGTATGCCGAGCGCAGCTCGGCTGCGGACCTTTGGCCGGCATACTACATTTCGCTTCCGGTCCGTAGAGCGCGAAGAACACGGTGCTGCTCGGATCCGAGCGCGGCTCGAACCACTCGCGCAACCGCGGACGCGTCGCGGAGATCCGGTCTTTGATCTCGTGCTTCGGATCCGCATACCACGCTTGGTTCTCGATGTACCACACGCGTGCACCGGCATGGCGGTCGAGCCACTCGTACGTCTGCGGGATCGACGCCGGCGATTGCGGTCCGAACACGTCGTGGCCCGCGACCGACAGCGAATCCTCGAACACGAGATACGAGTAGCCCTGGACGAACAGGATCACGTCGCCGGGCCGCTCGTTTTGCGACATGATCGCGGCGACGGTGTTCCAGTCCGACGACTGATAGAACTTGTCGACGAGCTGGTCTGCATCGCCGACCGAGTTGATCGCGAGAAACGCCAAGACGAGCGCGACTCCGGCCACGCGCCATCGCGTCTTCATCACGATCGCGGCGATGGCTCCCACCGCGACGGCGAACGCCGGCACGAGATACACGAGATAGCGCGCGAAGACGAGATTGCGGCCGAGAGCGAAGGTCGCGATGACCATGACGGCGAGAGCGCACCAGTAGATGGCTACTGCGCCGCCGCGTGCGAGCACCAGCCCGGCGATCGAGATCGCGACGACGACGATCGCGAAAATGAGGTCGAAATGCGTGCCCGTGTACCAGGTTGTCGGCAGCGCGTAGCCGAGCACATCGCGCGCCGACCACGCGGCGGCCGCGAGGCCTTTGCCGCCGGTATAGCCGGATTGCGGGAACTGCTCCTTGATGCCCCACCACCACGGAATCGTGCACACGAACGAGACGGCGCCCCACGCGAGCGCCGGCCACCGGCGCCGCAAGTCGAAGAGCGCGTACGCGCACTGGCTCGCGATGACGATCGCGCCGAGGTACATGACGTAGGGCATGACGAGCGCGCACACGCCGTAGAGTATCCATGCGATCGTGCGAGACCGAGGCGTCTGCGCCGTCGATGCACGAAGCAGCAGCACGCACGAAAGCGCCGTCAGGGCGGTGAGCGGGGCGTACATGCGCAGCAGCCGATCGAAGAGCAGCAGCGTCGGTTCGGTCGCGATTACCAACGCCGCGGCGGCGGCGGCGATGTCGCCGAACGCGCGTCGCGCGAGCGCCCAGGTGCACGCGATCGTCACGAGTCCGAACGGTGCGACGAGGTATCGATACCACGTCGACGGCCAATGGAGCAGCGACATAGCCGCGTGGACGTATAAGTAGAGCAGCGGCGGATGCGCGTCGTGCTGCGCGAGCTGGGCGAGCATCGCACCGATCGGCATGCGCGCGGCGTCGAGGGTGAACGCTTCGTCGACGTACACGCTCTGCTGAGCGAGCTGATAGAATATCAAGAACGCGCCCAGCGCGAGCGCGATCCACAAGCCGCCGAACGCGACTCGGGCGGTCGACGCGGGCGAAGGCTCGGGCGCCATCAGCGCAGGTCTTCTTTGAGCTTTCGGAGGCTTTGCGCGAGCAGGCGCGAGATGTGCTTTTGCGAGAACCCGAGGCGGCGAGCGATCTCCGTCTGCGTCAGGTCCTTATAGAAGAACAGGTGGATGAGGTCGCGTTCGACCTGCGCGAGTTTGTCGATCGCGCGATCGAGCGCGACGCGATCCTCGACGGGCAGCTGGAACGACTGGGCGCGCTGGCTGCGGATCGCATCGAACCGCGCCGCGGACGCGCTCGGCGCATCGTCCGAGAGCGACGCGAGGTTATATGCGTCGCGCAATCGCAGGATCTCGCGCACGCCATCGGGTCTGACGTTCATCTCGTCGGCGAGCTCGTCGATCGTCGGCTCGCGGTGGAGCCGGCTCGACAGGCGGTCGTGAGCGTCGTGCATCTGCCGGTTGAGCGTCCGATACCAGCGCGGCACGCGAAGGATCGGAGCGAGGTCGCGCAAGTAGTGCGAGATCTCGCCGGCGATGACGGTCCGGGCGTAGGCTTCGAACGGCACGCCGAACGCCGGATCGAAGCGTTCGACGGACTTGATGAGGCCGAGGTACCCGACTTGCTCGAGATCGTCGCGCGAGCCGGAGGTCCGGACGAATTGCGTCGCTATCTGGCGGACCAGAGGCATGAAACGGACGACGAGGTCGTCGCGTGACTTGCGGGATCTGGTCGCCCAGAACTCCTGGAAGTCAGCTCCGGCCTCGCCTGACCGATCGTGCATCTGAGCCGCCATGCGGTCAGTGGATGTTGCCGATGATCTGGTACAGCGGCAGGAACACCGAGATGACGATGAAGCCGACGACAAAGCCCATGCCGAGGATCATCATCGGCTCGAGCAGCGACGTCAGCGATGCGAGCATGTAGTCGACTTCGGTGTCGTAGAAGTCGGCGATCTTCGAGAGCATGCCGTCGAGGTTACCGGTCTCTTCGCCGACCGACACCATCTGCGTGACCAGCGGCGGGAACATGCCCGACAGCTGGAGCGGCACCGCGATCGACTCGCCCTCGCGCACCGAGTCGCGGACCTTGCCGACGGTCTCGGCGACGACCTCGTTGCCCGACGCCTTGCCGACGATCTCGAGCGCCTGCATGATGGGCACGCCGGATTGGAGCAGCGTGCCAAGCGTACGGCAGAAACGTGAGATCGCGACCTTGCGGATGAGCATGCCGAACACCGGCAGCTTCAGTTTGAACGCGTCGAACTGCCTTCGTCCGACCGGCGTCGACGTGTAGCGTTGGAAGAGGATGAATCCGACGATGAGCACGGCGATCGTCGGGAACAAGATGTACGGATTGCGCGCGCTCACCGTGAAGAGGATGAGGATCTTCGTCGGCAGCGGCAGCTTCATGTCCATTTGCTGGAACATGGAGACGAACGTCGGGAGGATGAAGGTGACGAGGAAGATGACGATGCCGACCGCCATCACCAAGATGACCGTCGGGTACGTCATCGCGGACTTCACCTTCTTCTTCAGGTTGAAGTCCTTTTCGAGGAAGCCCGCGAGCCGGTTGAGCACGTCGTCGAGGATACCGCCCAGTTCGCCGGCGCGCACCATGTTGGTGAACAGCGGCGAGAAGACTTTCGGGAACTTGCCAAGCGCGGCGGCGAGCGTCGAGCCGCCCTCGACCTCTCGGCGGACCGCGACGATGATCGGCTTGAGCTGCGCGTCTTCGGTCTGCACGCCGAGGACGTCGAGGCAGCGGACCATCGCGAGGCCGGCGTTGATCATGGTCGCGAACTGACGCGCGAACACGACGAGCGCTTGTTCGCTGACGCCTTTGAATTTGCTGAAGACAGCGCCGATGTCAGCGTTCATCACCCCGGCGTTCTTCTGGGTGATGCCGGTGACGTAGTAGTTCATCTCACGGAGCTTCGCGCGAAGGACGCGCTCGTTCTCCGCCTCGATGACGCCGTTGACGGTCTTGCCGGCTGCGTCTTTCGCCTGGTATGCGAAACTGGGCATGGAAATCCTAACTCCCTAGATCAAAGATGTGTGTGCTGCCCCACGAGCAGGATCACGACGATGATGAGCCACCACAACAAAGACATCTGCATGGAAAATCGCCCCCTTCGATTTTTTTCTTGAGACTATGCGCCTTCGATGAGCTTGCGGAGCTCTTCGGGGTGCATCGATGCGTTGAGCGCCTCTTCGGCGGTGATCATGTGCTTGCGGACGAGATCGCGCAGCGACATGTCGAACGTCTGCATGTGCATGACGCGGCTCGTCACGATAGCGTTGTGGATCTGATGCGTCTTGCTCTCGCGGATGAGGTTTCGGATCGCGGGTGTCGCGATCATGACTTCCGCCGCAGGCACGCGGCCGACGCCGGACGCGTGGGGCAAGAGCCGCAGACAGACGACCGCTTCGATGACCGAGGCCACCTGCACGCGGATCTGCTGCTGTTGATGGGCCGGGAACACGTCGATGATGCGGTCGATCGTCTGCGCGG